>JAGNHB010000077.1:7731-25871 GCA_018001935.1 Acidobacteriota bacterium | reverse complement strand
CCCAAAATCCGCGAAGTTAATAACTATGTGACCGGCGGAGGCGGCACCTTGAGTTTCTCCAAGAGCGTGCGCTGGCGTTTGGTCATTTCCGTCAGGTACGATTTACCGCTCGTCATTTCGACGGAGCGCAGGGTCTTGAGTTCAGCCAGCACTTCGGCGACTGTATAGTGCTTGTACAGCTGCTGTTCGCGCATGGCGTTGTCCAGGGACGAGTAGAGGATCATCGCCAGATAGCACAGGAAAAGACGCCCTTCCACGGCCGTCCGCGAGTGCACCCGCAAACGGTTCTCCCTGAGTTCGTTCTTCATGATGTCGAACAGTTTTTCCACGGCGTCCCGGCGGCGGTAAACCAGCAGCACCTCGTCCCGGCCGAGGGTTTCCTCGTTCGAGAGCATGAGGGTGTAGCCCATGCGGTTCACCAGGCGGGAGAGCGCTTTCGGCTTGCGGCGCAGTTCAACCCGGCCGTCCTGCAGGGAAACGCTGAAGAGCCTGTTCGCCCCTTTCCACAAGCGGTTGAGATAGATGGAGGCCGCCTTGCGCCCCTTGAACCGGTGGGTGGCCACCTGTGTTTCGATCTCCACCAGCCGCCGGATGAAGTTCGCCTCCTCTTCCGCCTGGCGCTTCCGGTCGAAGTACATATGCGCCCAGACCGTTTTCCCGCCCACCTCGACCTGGGCTTTCACGTGGCTCAACGACTGTTTCTGAAAGCAGAACCCGTTAACGGCCGACGTCAGCCCCTTCCGGTTCTTCGCCACCAGGGCCATCGCCCACTTCGACGAAAAGGGCACCGGAACCACGAACCGAACCCCCTCCGCCGCCATCCGCACCACGTTGGCCAGGCTGTAGAAACCCCGGTCCAGGACATAGGACAGTTCACGCAACCCATACTCCCGCAAGAACGTCGTCGTCGTGGCCAGGGTCGACACGTCCGCCACGCTCCCTGGCCAAACCCGGTAGGCCAGCGGCAGGTTCGCCGGCTGACCGAACGCCATGCCCAGATTTACCTGCGGCAGCCCTTCTCCGTCCCGGTTGTACCCCCACTCCACCAGGTCCACCAGTTTGGCATAGGACGACAGCGAGGTGATGTCGAAGACCACCGCCCGCGGAGCCCCCTGCCGTGCGATCCACCGCCCGAAGAAAGTCTCCCTCTCCCGGTCCATCCCGCCCAGGCGCGTCACGAAACGGCTCAGGCGTTGCGACGAATACTCTTCCGTGAGCGGCGTTTGGTTGCCCTCCTGCCAGCTGCGGAACAGGTAGAGCGGTCGACTTTCCGACACTTGGAAGCAAGCCAGTTGCAGAAGCAGTTCCGCGTCTGCCCCAAATGTTTCCGCCAGGACCGACCGCAGTCCGCTGGACTCGGCCACCTGTCGCAACAGATAGGCGTTGCCATAGTTGCGAGCCGCTCGGGGGCGGAACCCTTTGCGGGGGGCAATTGCCTCCCCGGTCTGCGGATCTTCCTTTCCGAGGTACTTCCTCCTCTGCCTCGGTTGCTTCTTCTCCGGGTTCCAGTAACTCTCCACCTCGTAGAGGTAAATCCGGTCTTTGATCTTCTGCCTGATGATGTATGCCATAGTAAGAATAATACCTATGGCAAAACGCCTTGTCAAGCTCTTTCTTAAGGTCTTAGTCCACTTAGTTATTAATTTGGGGGGATTTTAGGATAAAACACCCTTGGCGCCCTGGCGTCCTTGCGCGAGCTTGAGGCGGTTTCCCTTTGCGCGCCTTCCGCGTTGGCGTGAGCCGACCCGGATCCTGATCTCGCCCAGGCGCAAAGTGAAGGCAGAACCCATGGGTCAGGGTTCGACGACGCGGAGCCCCTGGAAGCAGTGCCGGTAGAACCCGCGGTCCCGGGTCAACAGCTGGTCCGCTTGGTGGAGGGCGAAGGCGCCTACCAGGAAGTCAGGGATGATCCGACCCCCTCATCTCCCGGACGACGGCGTCGGAACTGCCTTTCTTGCAGAGGATTCCGAAAACGTCCCGGAACGGGGTGCGGGCCGTTCCCGACTTGACGATCAACAGACCCTCCTCGGTCGGCACCAGGGTGATCTCCGTGTCGGGGGTGATGCCGTACCGCTCCCGGTACTTTTTCGGAATCGTGATCTGACCTCTTTCCATGACTTTCAAGGCGTCCTCCCCGGTTCTTTTGAAAATCATATCATGAAATACATGCGTAAAAAAACGTATTCCTCGTGTTGCGTGGCCTATTGCAGCCGGTACTTCCGCACGGCGACGCAGGCGTTCTGGTTGCCGAAGCCGAAGGAGTTGGAGAGGGCCGCGTCCACCTGCACCGACCGAGCGCCTTCCGGCACGCAGTCCAGGTCGCAACGGGGGTCGGGGTTCGTCCGGTTGAGGGTGGGGTGGACCCGGTCGTCGCGCACGCTCAGGATCGTGAGGACGAACTCGGGCCCGCCCGCTGCCGCCAGGAGGTGGCCGAAGAGGGGCTTGGAGGAGTTGACGACGAGCCGGTCCGCGCGCAGACCGAACACCGTGCGGATGGCCAGCGTCTCGGCGGCGTCGTTGAGCTTGGTCCCCGTGCCGTGGGTGTTGACGTAGGCGACGTCCGCCGGGGCCAGGCTGGCGTCCGCCAGCGCGCCCCGCATGGCCGCCGCCGCACCGCGCCCCCCGGGGTGGGGCGCCGTGAGCTGCCCGCCGTCCAGGGTGGTGGCGGCGCCCGCCAGTTCGGCGTAGACCCTCGCCCCGCGGGCCCGGGCGTGTTCCTCGGCCTCCAGCACCACGATCCCCGCCCCCTCCCCCATCACCAGGCCGGCCCGCTTGCGGTCGAAGGGGCGGCAGAGGGTCCGCGGGTCCCCTTCGGCCACCGAGGCCGCGCCCAGCAGGACGAAGAAGACCATCCCCACGGGGTGGATCATGGAGTCGGCCCCGCCGGCGAGGACAACGTCCGCCTCCCCGCGCCGGACGAGGCGCAGGGCCGTGGCCAGGGCGTGGGTGGACGAGGCGCAGGCGGTGTTGACGGTGGCGCAGGGGCCCTCGAGGTCGAACCGCCTGGCCACGGCGGCGGCGGTCCGGTCGGCGGCGTGGCGGGCCAGCGTCTCGAGGTGCAGCCGGGAGTAGCCGGCGCCGAGACGGCCGGGGTCGAACCGCCCCTCGTGGTCCAGGAAGTCCGCCGCGTCTTCCAGTCGGTGGACGCCCAGCCCGGCGCCCAGAACCAGCCCCGTGCGCCGGGGCGGCTTCAGCCCGGCGTCCTCCAGGGCGCGGGCGGCGGCCCAGAGGGCGAAGAGCGTCCGCCGCTCGCCCTCCCGCCGGGCCTCGTCGGGGAACGCGGTACGGATGGCGGTGAGGTCGTCTTCCGCCACGATCCCGGCTCCGTGCACGGGGGCGCCGGAAAGTTCCGGCCCTTCCGGGCGCCGGATTCCCGAAACCCCCTCCAGGGCGCGGGCCCAGGTGGTCTCCACGTCCAGCCCGAGGGCCGTGGCGAGCCCCAGCCCCGTGACCACCACGCGCCGGCGGCTCACGCGTGCCCCCCGCGGGCGGGCCCGCAGAGGTCGTCAGACCCGGCGTAGTAACGGAAGAGACGGCGGAGCGGCTCGGGGTCCG
The DNA here is from genome assembly GCA_018001935.1 of Acidobacteriota bacterium. Taxonomy (NCBI): domain Bacteria; kingdom Pseudomonadati; phylum Acidobacteriota; species Acidobacteriota bacterium. Next base: position 22,316 of record JAGNHB010000077.1, on the reverse strand, counting down.
GGACAGGGAAGTGGGCGAAGATGATCCGTTCCAGGGTGGCCAGGCGCCTCCCGTCCGCCTCCACCCAGGCGCGGCCCAGGGAGTCGCGCTTGCCGGTGGAGAGGATCTCCCCCTCGATCCGGGCGGTGAAGCCCGGCTGCAGGCGGGGTTCGTGGAGGCGCACGCCGTCCACCAGGGAGAGGATGGCCGTCAGCTTGAAGTCGTGGGCGTGGATGACGCCCCACCCCAGCACCTGGGCCATCGCCTCCACCAGGACCACCCCGGGCACGACCGCCCGGCGGGAGAAGTGCCCGCGGAGGAACTCCTCGGAGAGCGCGAAGGCCTTCACGCCGACGATGCGGCGGCCTTTCTCGATCTCGGTGATGCGGTCGTAGAACAGGAAGCGCATGGTGAACTCCAGGAACGGGATCGCCCGGGGGTTGCGCATCGGGCGAAAGGACAAAGGGACCTAAAGGACCAAAACGACCCAAAGGACAGGGGGCGGACGACCCGGGGGCGCGGAGCCGGATGCCAGGCCCGGGCTGGCCCCGCGTGGCGCGGCTGAGGTGCCCCGGGGCCCGGGGAGCGGTGCTGGCCGCTGCTCAGCACGGGGTCAGCACCAGCGCGGCGCAGGGGCCTTCCGGGGACCCCGCCACGATCAGCACCGGACCCGGGGCGAGGCGGTTCGCCGCCGGGCTCGGACCGGGTGCCGACCCTCCCTCGCCCGGTGCCGGCGACGCCAATTCCGCAGGCACCCGGCTCCCCTCCAGTGCCAGAGCGACGGCCACGGGGACCGAAGCCGCCTCGAGATTCCCCAGGGCCCGGGCCGGAAAGAGGGCATCGCTCCCCTCACCCGCGCGGCCGGCGGCTTTGGCCGCCCCTCGGGCCAGCATGGCGTCCTGGTGCCGGTTCAAACCACCGACGACAACCATCCGGCCGACCGCGCCTGGCGTCAACCCCGCCGCCGCCAGGGCGGCTTTCGCCGCGGCCCGGGCGGTCCGGCGGGGGTCGGCCCCCGCGGCGAAACCCCACCCCGAGACGATCCCCAGCGGGCGGGCATCGCGTTTGTTGACGGATTCCATGGCCTCCAGCACCAGGACGGCGGCCCCCTCGCCCGGTACGACCTCGTCCTCCGGCCCCGGGATGCTCCGCTCCGGGATCCCCGCCTGGATGTGGGCCCGGGCGAGACCCAGGGGGGACAGGGGAACGTTCACCCCGCCGGCCAGGGCCACGGTGCAGCGGCCTTCCCGCAGGGCGTCGGCGGCCTCGGCGACGGCCCACACACCGGCGTCGGCGGCCGGGGCGAAGAGGGCGTTCTCCCCGCGGACCCCCAACAGGGAAGGCACGACGGAGAGAACGACGTTGTTGAGCATCCCCAGCGGCCACAACGGGTGGATTTCGCGATAGGCGCCGGCGTAGAAAGCCGGCCAGTCAGGGGATGTCATCGCCCGGCCCGGTCCGGCGCCGGGGTCGGCCGGAAGCACTTGCCTCGCCGCGCCGGCGAGGTCCTCCGGCAGGGGGTCCGGCGCGCCCATGGCGGCGAAGAACCCCGCGGTCTCGGGCTCGGGGAGAGGGAACCCCAAGCCGGCCATCCCCAGCGCCTCTCGGGCCGCCGCCAGGCAGCGGAGCCCGGCCGGGCCCGTGACCCGGGCGTCGCGGGGGGGCACGCCCAAGGCTTCCGCGTCCGGGTCCGCGGCCTCCGCCGCCCACCCGCAGGGGAACGCCGCGGCGTCGAAGCGCCGGATGGGCCGGATGCCGCTCTCACCGGCGGCGAAACGCTCCCGGGTTTCCGCTGCCGTGCCGCCGAGTGCGGTGAAGGCGCCGATGCCGGTGATCACGATGGAGGCGCTCATGGCCGGGACCTCGGGGGAGGAGTCGGGAAACCGGGGCCCGAAGACCAGGCAACGAGCCCCGCCCGGCGTGGGAAGGCGGCCGGGGTGACGGTGAAACGCCGGAGCGGCCCGGCGGCTTCGAACAACGCGCTCGGCAGGGTTCGGAAGGTCTGAGGGGTCTGACCAGTCAGACGTGTCAGACAGGTCAGACGAGTCAGACAGGTCAGACGGGGGCGGCAGGGTCCCCGGTCACGGAAGCGATCACACATCGGCCTCTCCTGTCTCCGGTTTCCGGCCTCCGGGCTGCCTCGCCTCGAAAACCCGGCGGAAGACGGCCTCCTCGTGGCGGAGGTAGTGTGCCGTGTCGAAGACGGCGCGGATCTTCTCCTCGGGCAGGGCGCCGCGGATGTCCGGGTCGGCCAGGACGAGTTCCAAAAAGTCGGCCCCACGCTCCCAGACCGCCATGGCGTTGCGCTGGACCCAGGCGTAGGCCGTTTCCCGGAGCACCCCGGCCAGGGCCAGTTGCAGGAGGAGCTGCCCGGAGAAGGCCATCCCGCGGCTCAGCTCCAGGTTCTTCCGCATGGCCTCGGGGTAGACGTGCATTTCGCGGACGATCCCGGTGAGGGCGCGCAGGAGGTAATGGGCCAGGGTCGTGCTGTCGGGGAGCACCACGCGCTCCGCCGAGGAGTGGGAGATGTCGCGCTCGTGCCAGAGGGCCTGGTTCTCCATGGCCGCCAGGGCGTTGGCCCGCAGCACCCGGACGAGCCCGCACACCTGCTCGCACTTAACGGGGTTGCGCTTGTGGGGCATGGCCGACGAGCCCTTCTGCCCGGCGCGGAAGGGCTCCTCCGCCTCCCGGACCTCGGTGCGCTGGAGGTGCCGGACCTCCAGGGCGATCTTCTCCAGGGTCCCGCCCAGCACCGCCAGGACCGAAAGATAGTGGGCGTGCCGGTCCCGCTGGAGGACCTGGGTGCTCACCGGGGCGAAGCCGATCCCCAGCTCGGCGCAGACCTCCTCCTCCACGGACGGCTCCAGGTGGGCGAAGGTGCCCACGGCGCCGGAGATCTTCCCGCAGGCCACCGCCCGGGCGGCGGCGTCGAACCGGGCCCGGTTGCGCTCCATCTCGGCGTACCAGAGGGCGAACTTGAGCCCCAGGGAGGTGGGTTCCGCGTGGACGCCGTGGGTCCGCCCCATGAGCGGCGTGCCCCGGTGGCGGAAGGCGCGGTCCCGGAGCGCGTCGAGGAGGGCGTCCACCTCGGCGCGGATGAGGGTCGACGCCTCCTGGAGGACCACCCCCTGGGCCGTGTCCACCACGTCGGTGGAGGTCAGGCCGAAGTGGACGAAGCGGGACTCCTCTCCCAGCGTCTCCGCCACCGCCGTGGTGAAGGCGATGACGTCGTGGTGGGTGGTCTTCTCAATCTCGGCGATGCGATCGACCCGGAAGGACGCGTTGCGTTCGATGGCCGCGAGGGCGTCGGGCGGAACGATCCCGCGCCGGGACAGGGCGCGGCAGACGGCGATCTCCACGTCGAGCCACCGGCGGAAACGGTTTTCGTCGCTCCACAGGCGCTCCATCTCCGGGGTGGTGTATCGGGCGATCACGGTCACCTCCTGGTGCGGTCGTTGCAGCTCGCAAGGCTAGCACAGGGGCACGGAGAAGTCAAAAAGGACGTCGCGGGGTCAATCGGGGCGGACGGGGATGACGGGGGTGGCGGCGTCCTGGCGGGTCAGCAGGAGTTCGATGCGGGACGCCCGGCCGCCGAACCGGCGGTCGAGGGCCTCCCGGGCGGAAACACGCGCAAGCTCCGGGTGGTTGTTCTTGAGGCTGAGGTGGGCGAGGACCACGGTCCGGGCCACGCCGTCGAAGTCCTCCAGGAGGAAGTCCGCCAGGGCGCGGTTGCTCAGGTGCCCCAGCCGGCCCAGGACACGCTGCTTGAGGTCCCAGGGGTAGGGGCCGACCTTGAGCATCTCCTCGTCGTGGTTGGACTCGATGACCAGGCAGTGCGCCCCGCGGATGCGCTGTTTCACCACTTCCGTGAGGCACCCGGTGTCCGTGACGTGAGCGAGGAGGGCGTCGGCCCCGCGGACCAGGAAACCGCAGGGGTCCGCCGCGTCGTGGGGAATGGGGAAGGGGGTCACCACGAGGTCGCCCAGGGAAAGGTCCTCGCCGACGACGAAGGTTTCCCGGCGCATTTCCACGCCGGACACCGTCACGCCCGCCGAGGTGGCCGCCGACAGGAAAACGGGGACGCGGTGGTGCTTGAGGAACGGTTTTAGCCCGTAGACGTGGTCGCCGTGCTCGTGGGAGACGAAGATGCCGGCCAGGTCGCCGGGTTCGATGCCCATGCCGCGGAGGGCCGCCACCGTCCGCCTGGACGGAAGGCCGCAGTCGATGAGAAGGTGGGTGCTCCCCGACGACACGACCGTGCAGTTGCCGCCGCTGCCGCTGCCGAGAATGCAGATGCGCAAGGGAACCCCCGGAGGAATTCAGAATTCAGAATCCAGAATCCAGAAGGCAGTCGGTGGACTGCTCGATGGAGAGGGTAACTTCACGTTCGGTTCGAGCTGCACGAGTGACGGCGGCTCCGCTTCCTTCCCGGGGCTCTTCGCGAGGAGCGACATCACCCTTCCCCATTCTGGATTCTGAATTCTGAATTCTGGATTCCCTCTTCGCCGTTCGTCGCCTTCGCGACGGCCAGGATCCGCCGCACCAGCGCCTCGAACCGGTCCGAGTGCAGGGCGTTGGGGCCGTCGCACAGCGCCCGCGCCGGGTCGTCGTGGACCTCGAAGAAGAGGCCGTCCACGCCGAAGGCCGCCGCCCCGCGCGCCAGGGGCTCGATGAACCGGGCGTCACCGCCCGAGGCATCGCCGAGCCCGCCGGGGATCTGCACCGCGTGGGTGGCGTCGAAGACCACCGGGCAGCCCGTCTCCCGCAGGATGGCGAAGGCGCGGAAGTCCACCACCAGGTTGTTGTAGCCCAGGGTGTGACCCCGCTCGGTGAGGATGATCCGGTCGTTGCCCGTGGAGCGGATCTTCTCCACCACGTTGCCCATGTCCCAGGGCGCCAGGAACTGCCCCTTCTTCACGTTCACGACGCGCCCCGAGCGCCCGGCCTCCACCACCAGGTCCGTCTGACGGCAGAGGAAGGCCGGGACCTGGAGGACGTCCGCCGCCTCCGCCGCCGTTTCGACCTCGTGCACGGCGTGGACGTCGGTGAGGATCGGCACGCCGAAGGTGTCCCGGACCGTCTTCAGGATGCGGGTCCCCTCCACGAGGCCGGGCCCGCGGAACGACCGGATGGAGCTGCGGTTGGCCTTGTCGTAGGACGCCTTGAAGATGAAGGGGATGCCCACCCGCCCGAAGATCTCCGTCAGGAGCCGGGCCATGCGCAGGGCGTGCGCCTCGCTCTCGATGACGCAGGGGCCCGCGATGAAGAACGGCGCGGCCTCGGTGCCACCCACACGGACATTGCCGACCTGGAAGGATTGGATCATTCTACACTCCGAGGTTACCGCGCTTGTTGAGCAGCGCGGCCCGGATGAAGTCCACGAAGACCGGGTGCGGCTCCAGCGGAAGCGACTTGAACTCCGGGTGGAACTGGCACCCGAAGAACCACGGGTGGGCGGGGATCTCCACGATCTCCACGAATTTCTCGTCGGGGCTGATGCCCGAGACCACCATCCCGTTCTGTTCCAAGGTCTCCTGGTAGGCCCGGTTGAACTCGTACCGGTGGCGGTGGCGCTCCCCCACCTCGGCGGCCCCGTAAACCCGGGACGCCAGCGTCCCCTCCCGGAGACGGCAGGCGTAGGCGCCCAGCCTCATGTTGCCCCCCATCTCCTCGACCCCCAGGAGTTCCCGGAGCTTGTAGAAAATTTTCACGGGGGTGCCCGGGTCGAACTCGGTGGACGAGGCCTCGGGGAGACCGCAGACGTTCCGGGCGTACTCGATGACGGCGCACTGCATGCCGAGGCAGATCCCGAAGAAGGGGACCTTCCGTTCCCGGGCGTAGCGGATGGCGTCGATTTTCCCGTCGATGCCCCGGGTGCCGAAGCCCCCCGGCACCAGGACGGCGTGACAGCCCGCCAGGGTTTCAGCCGCGTTGTCGCGGGTGATCTCCTCCGAGTCGATCCACTTCATGTCCACCCGGACGTCGTTGGCGATGCCGCCGTGGACCATGGCCTCGTAAAGGCTCTTGTACGAGTCGATCAGGTGCGTGTACTTGCCTACCATGGCCACGGTGACGGTCTCGGCGCGGGCCTCCATGCGCCGGATCAGCCCCTCCCAGCGGGAGAGGTCCACGGCGGGCGCCGGGAGGTCCAGCCGCTGGATGAGACGCTCCACGAGGCCCTGGTCGCGGTACTTCAGGGGGACCTCGTAGATGTTCTTCACGTCCACGGCCGAGATGACGTCGGCGGTCCGGACGTTGCAGAAGAGGGAGATCTTCGCCTTGATGTCCTCGGGGAGGTCCTGCTCGCAGCGGCAGAGGATGAGGTCCGGCTGGATGCCGATCTCCCGGAGTTCCTTGACGCTGTGCTGGGTGGGCTTGGTCTTCAACTCCCCCGAGGTCCGGACGAAGGGAACCAGGGTCAGGTGGGTGAAGACGGTCCGTTTCTCGCCCAGTTCGTTGCGCATCTGGCGGATGGATTCCAGGAAGGGAAGGCTCTCGATGTCGCCCACCGTGCCGCCGATCTCCACGATGGTGACCTGGGAGTTCCGGGAGAGCTTGAGGATCCCCTGCTTGATCTCGTCGGTGACCTGCGGGATGACCTGGACGGTCTTTCCCAGGTAATCTCCCCGGCGTTCCTTTCGGATCACCTGGAGGTAGATCTTCCCGGCGGTCAGGTTGTGGTCCTTCGTCAGGCGGGCGCCGGTGAAGCGTTCGTAGTGGCCCAGGTCCAGGTCGGTCTCGGCCCCGTCGTCGGTGACGAAGACCTCCCCGTGCTGGAAGGGGCTCATGGTGCCGGGGTCCACGTTCAGATAGGGGTCCAGCTTGGCGATGGAGACCGTGTAGCCGCAGGCTTTCAGCAGGGCGCCGATGGAAGCCGCCGCGATCCCCTTGCCGAGTGAGGACAACACGCCACCGGTGACGAAAATGAACTTCGGGTATTCCATGCCTCACCCCCACCGGGCGAAGATAAAAACCGCATTATACCCGAGCGGGCTCCCGGCGGTGAAGACAAATCGAAGGGAAATCCCCTGACCCGGATAAACCTAAAAATAACCACGAACCACATGAACCACACGAACAGGGAATTCAGATGTGAGAGCGATATTCCGGAAGGTCTCTGCCGGCGGCGCGGCGACCCGGTGAAGGCGAGCTTTCGTACCCCTTGCCGGCATCCCCGGCGATCCGGTGTTCTTTGCGAGCTTTGCGCCTTGGCGAGATCATGATCCGGATCGGCTCTCGCCAATGTCGCAAAGCCCGCAACGGAAGGCCGCACCGGCTGCCGAAGCGACTGCCGCCCCCCGGCGGTGCATTTCCCTCGTTGATCGCCGGTCCGGTCCGGTGTAAGATACGATTTCGGAAAGACCCTCATCCTGGACGCGAGGACGTTCAATGCCCAGAAACGAATCGCTCTTCAACCCTGTCTACGAGCAGATCCGAATGTTTCGGGGAAAGCGGATCCTGGTCATCGGGGATATCATCCTCGATCACTTCATCCGGGGCGCCGTGGACCGCATTTCACCGGAAGCGCCCGTCCCCGTGGTGGCGATGCGCTCGGAGGAGTACCACCTCGGCGGTGCGGGGAACGTGGCGGCCAACATCCGCGCCCTCGGCGGGGTGCCCGTCCTGCTGGGGGTCATCGGCAACGACCCGTCCGGGGAGCGCGTCGTCCAGGAGATGGAACGGCTGAAGTTGAGCTCGGGGGGGGTCCTCATCGATCTCGGGAAACCCACCGTCACCAAGACCCGGATCATCGCGGGCCACCAGCAGGTCTGCCGGGTGGACCGCGAGGTGACCCAGCCGATGTCGGTGGAGCTGTTCAAGAAGGTGGTTTTGTTCGTGCAGAACCACCTGGAGGAGGTGGAGGCGGTCCTGGTGTCGGACTACGGCAAGGGGTTGATCAACGAGAAACTGCTGGCCGCCGTCCTCCCCACGGCACAGCGGGCGGGACGCCTCGTGGCCATCGACCCGAAGTCCCGGGACTTTTCCATGTACACGCCGGCGACCCTCCTGACGCCCAACAAGAAGGAAGCCGCGGCGGCGGCCGGCATCGAGGTCCGCGACGACCGCACGCTCCGCCAGGCCGCCGAGGCGGTGCTCAAGAAGACCCGGGCCGACAACCTGGTCATCACCCTCGGGGAGGAGGGGTTGTCGCTGTTCCGGGCGTCCGGTTTCCACCGGCGTTTCCCCACCGTCGCACGGGAGGTGTTCGACGTCACCGGCGCGGGGGACACCGTGATCGCCGTGATGACCCTGGCCATGGCGGCGGGGGTGAACGTGGAGGACGCGGCCGTCATGGCGAACCACGCCGCCGGCATCGTGGTGGGGAAACTGGGCACCGCCGTGGTGCAGCCGGAGGAACTCGCCCTCAGCCTGACCCGCTGAACAAGGAGGGGCCATGGAAGACCGTCTCACGAACCGCCGGATGGGCTGGATCCCGGATTGGCCGGATTTTCGCGACTTCACCGCGACGTCGGAGGAGGTCCCCGACCGGGTGCGCCGGGCGGGGCGGAGCGATTCGGTGCGGGGCATGCTCCGCAAGGCCGGGATCGGTCGGGGGCGGAAAGCCGCGCTCCCCGCCTCGGCGGACCTGCGCCCCTGGTGCTCCCCGGTGGAGCGGCAGGGGGACCTGGGCTCCTGCACCGCCCACGCCGGGGTCGGCGCCGTGGAATACTCCGAGCGCCGGGCCTTCGGCAAGCACCTGGACGCCTCCCGGCTCTTCCTCTACAAGACCACCCGCTCCCTCGCCCACCTGAAGGGCGACACGGGGGCCTTCCTCCGGTCCACCCTCGGGGCCCTGGCGCTCTTCGGCGTCCCGCCCGAGGAGTACTGGCCCTACGACACGGGGAAGTTCGACCGGGAGCCGCCGGCGTTCTGCTACGCCTTCGCCGCCAACTACCAGGCGCTGACCTACTACCGCCTGGACGAGCCCGGCCTCTCGGGGACGGACCTGCTGGCCAAGGTCAGGACCAACCTGGCCGCCGGGCTGGCGCCGGTCTTCGGCTTCAGCGTCTACAGTTCCCTGGCCCAGGCGGAAACCAGCGGGGAAATCCCGTTCCCGACCCGCGGGGAGCGGGTGACCGGCGGGCACGCCGTCATGGCCGCCGGTTACGACGACGCCCGGCGGATCCGGAACGCCTCGCCCGGCGGTGCGGAGACCACGGGCGCCCTGCTGATCCGCAACTCGTGGGGGGAGGAGTGGGGCGACAAGGGCTACGGCTGGCTTCCCTACGAGTACGTCACCCGGGGGATCGCCGCGGACTGGTGGTGCCTCGTCAAATGCGAGTGGGTGGACACCGGCGCCTTCCAGCTCTGAAGCCTGAATCTCGGGATTCCGGGTTTCGGGTTTCGGGCCTCGGGTTTCGGTCATAGGCGCTTTAGCGGCTGCGTTTTTACCAGCAGGTTGTCGTTTCCGGCTGCCTTCCGAGGCCACGGTTACCAGGCGACGTCCAGGGAAAAGCGTAAAAGCTTTCCGGGATTCTCCGTGCATCCGGCTTCTTAGCGGGCCGGGGGGACGTTAGAGAAGACGGGCTGCCGGGCGGGTTTTCCCGTCCCCAGGAGTCGATCGCCATCACGTCCTCACCCCGTCAGGGGTGAAATGTTTGTAGTTAAAGCGGGTATTTTTAATTCCCCCCGCGCGCCGCCGGGGGTGAACCGTGCTACGGAGCACCCTCCCGGCCGGCGGCGCGCGGGGGAGGAGATTGTTATAACTGCTATTTCTACAAACATTTCACCCCTGACGGGGTGAAGACGCGGCGGGCATGATCCCGGTGGGGCGAAGACGCAGAGGGCATGATCCTGACAGGGTGGGGACGCGGCGTACACGACCCCGGCGCGGTGAAGACACGAAAGGCCACGATCCGCACGGGGCATAGGGGTGGCGGGCACGATCCGCACGGAACAAAAGATTCAGGGCCAGGACACCCACCCGTTGCCGAGGTGGGCGTTCTGTGCTCCTGAAGCTCTCGCAAAGGCGCCAGGATGCAGAGCCTCGCAAGGGAATCCCCCTTTTCCGCTTCCGGCTTTGCGAGGCTTGCCGGCTTTGCGCCTTTGCGAGAGGTCGAGAACGCCAGTTTTTTCTATTCTGGAGCGTCCGGATGATCCATGCCCATCCGTGTCCATCCGTGGTTTCTTTCCGGTTTATCCGGGTTAGGTTTCGGGTCTTAGATTTCAGATCTCAGATTTCAAATTTCCTGTTCTGGTCCTGGCTTCAGAACTCGATCTGGCCGACCTTGAGGGTCTCCTTCGCCTGCTCGAGGCGCAGGGTGAGTGACTTGCGCTTCTCCGTGGGCCGGCCGTAGTCGGTGTACACGTCCACCTGGAGCGTCACCGCCCCCTGCAGCGTCTGGGCCCGGTTGCCGTAGTAGTTGGCCTCGATGACGTAAGTCCCGTGCATGGCCTTGTGCAGGCAGTACTCCTCGGGGCCGTACCCCTGGGTGAAATCGCGGGAAACCAGGCCGCCGATCCGCGTCCGGTTGTTGCTGTACATGGCCTTCTCCCCCGAGGGCTCGGTGACCCACAGGTCCATGTCGGTGAGGTCGGCGTCCCAGGTGAGGACGATGCGCACGTCCACGTCCAGCAGCTTCACCAGTCGGCCGTCCAGGGGAATCGCGTCGACGCCCGCCGCCTTCGCCTTCGGGATCATGGCGTTGAGTTCCATCAGGGTGATGACCTCGATCTCGTCGAAGCGGTCCCAGCGGTTCATGACCACGTGGTTGAGCAGCTCCATCGCCCGGGGGTAGCGCTTCAGCCGCCCCAGCACCAGCCCCAGGTCGCGCCAGGACTGCGGTTCCTCGGGCCGGATGCGCAGGACCTCCTCGAAGGTGTCCGCGGCGTCCTCCAGGAGGTCCGCCTGGGCCAGCCGGTGGGCCATGACCCGCAGCAGGGCGGCGTTCTCCAGTTCCAGCTCCGCCACGTTGGAAAGCACCCGGACGGCCAGGCCGGCCTGCTTCGCCCGGAAGAAGAACTCGGCGCAGTCCAGGAAGAAGGCCGGGGACTGCCGGTGCTTCTTCCGCTCGGCCAGGTAGGCGGTGTAGGCCGCTTCCGGCTTTGCCGCCTTGAGGACCTTGAGGTACGGCGTGTCCGGGTCCCAGGGCGCCACGGCGATGGCGGGCCCCGCCGGGCCGGCGGCCTTCTCCTTGTCCTTCTTGTCGAACGCGCCCATTCCGGCGGTGGCGTCGGCCGACGCCACCACCACGCGCTCCTCCGCCTCCCGGGGGGCCGGCGCGGGCGGTGCGACCGAGGGCATCGCCATGGCGGCCTCCGACCGCGACGCAGACGGTTCCGGCGTGCCGTCGTCCGCCCGCTCGGCGTCGGTGAAGCGGAAGTTCGCGGGGACCTTGAACTCGGTCTCCCACCAGGTGACCCGGGCCTTCCACAGGGCCACGATGTGGTTGACCTTCTCCTCGCGCTCCCGCTCGCCGGCCTGGCGCTTCTGCTCCACCAGCCGCTCGAATTCCGTCCGCATCGCGGGGAGGGACTTCGGCGGGGCGATGCCGTGCTCCACGTACTGTTCCAGCCGCTCCAGCACGATCAGGGAGGTCTCGGGCGTCACCAGGCCGTAGCGCTTCCCCGTCTCGGCGATGAGCCGCGCGTTCTTCTTCGCCGCCACCGTCAGCTCCGCCACCTTCCGCTGGGCCCAGAAGGTCATCAGCAGGTCACCGTCCGCAGCGTCCGCGGCGGAAACCTCCACGGTCTCCCGGTGCGTGACGCGGCCGCCGGCGCCGAAGCACAGCGTCACCGTCGCCGACGGCGTCGACAGGCGCCCCACCAGGGTGAAGCGCCCGTGGACGGGGGTCACCGCCTGCGGATAGGGCTCGGCGACCCCGCCGCCGGACACCTCGGCCCGGAGGAAACCGAAGGTCTCGCTGCCGATCCCCCGGAGGGCCTCCGCGTCGGTCACCTGTTTCAGGTTGAAGTAGTCGCCCCCCGTTTTCAGCGCCAGCTGCCGCAGGAACGGGTGGTCCGCCCGGACGTCCTCCGTCAGCGCGTACACCGGCGCGTCGAACGCGGGCGGCTCCGCCTTCCCGAAGTTGGACAAGCCGTCGGTGAAGAGCAGGTAGAAATCCGGCCGCCGGCTCTCCGGGAAGGGCGCCAGGGCGCTCGTCCGCGTCCCGCCGTCGTAGACCGCCTCCCGCCGCGCCGCCAGCAGCGCGTCCGCCGCGCCCTTTTCCACTGTGAAGGTCCGGGCCTCCTCGGCCTCGTTGCGGAAGAAGACCAGGTCCACGGTGACCGGCGCCTCGGCGTGGGCGGCGAAGAAGGCTTTGAGCAGCCCCAGTTCCCGCTCGTGGGCCCCCTCCCGGGACCCCGAGGCGTCCCAGAAGACCCCGACGCGTTTCGGGTGCCGTGGGGCGCCCTCCGACGCCTTCGGCACGGGGGGGACGTCGCTCACGCAGAACCAGGTGTGGCCGTCGGACCCCTTCTGCACCTGCACGCGCTTCGTCTGGGCCTTCGGCAGCTCGATCTCCAGGTCCTCCGCCGGCACCGCGTTCTCCAGGCTCGCTTCCGCCACGAAGCTCTCGCGCCAGGGCGCGAACTGCAAAGAACCGAGGCGGCCCTTCACGATCCGCGGCTCCGCCGCCGGCTTCACCACTTCCACCCGGAGGGAGAAAGCCTTGACCGGCGCCTTGTGCTTCAGCGGCAGAAGGTAAGTGGTCCGGCCGCCCGCCGTGACCGTCTCCGAGAGGTAGCGTACCATCACCGTCCGCGTCCCCTTCGCCGGGATCGGGTAGACCCGCGTCCGGAAGTTGTTCCCCTTCGTCCACTCCATGAGACCGGGGTCGACGCCCTTGCGGACCTCCTTTTCAAAGGTCACCCGGCCCTTCTCCCGGTCCACCGCCACGCCGTCAACCATCACCCCGTTGACGTCCAGGGCGTAGCCGCTCACGAAGGCCCCCTCGGGCAGCGGGAACTGGAGGTCCCCCTCCAGGACGCGGCCGTGCGGGTTGTAGAAGGTGATCATCATGCGGGTTTCCGCGAGGAAGCCGTAGACGAGGACCTCCACCTTCAGTTGGGTGACGGACAGGGGTTCGGGGGCCTCCTTGACCTTCACCAGGAGCACGGGCTCCCCGTCCTGGGCCACCAGGGCGCCCGTGAACCAGAGCACCAGCGACGACAGCAGGAACAGCTTCTTGACCATGGTGTCTCTCCTCGGATCGTTGCCGTAGATTCTAACCGGCCGATCTCAAATTTCAACGACGAAATCGCGGGGCGGAGCTTGCGGAATTTTCGGGGCGGCAGCCCGAACCCCGGCCGGCGCGGCGGGAAGGCGGGGGGGCACGGCCCCGCGACAGGATGTCTGCACCTCCCAAGGCGGGGCGATCAAAGGACAAAAGGACCTAAAGGACATAAAGGACCCAAAGGACGGCTCGCACCTCGAAGAGAAGAGGTCAAGCTTTCGCGCTGCCCGTCTTTTGCGTCCTTTAGGTTCTTTAGGTCCTTTAGGTCCTTTAGGTCCTTTGGCCCTTTCGCCAGGCCGGGGAAGGGGCGGGGGGGCTCTTTTACCCCGGCCCCGGTTTCACCAGCCGGGCTTCGTGGAGGGTCATCCCCCTCGCCAGGTACTTCACCTCGAAGTGGCTGCGGCGGCTGCCGGCGGGGACGGGCCCGAGCCGTCTCACCGCCAGCCCGAGGAGGGTGTAGACCGCCGCCGCTTCCCGCACGTACCCCTCGCGGTCGGAGGCCACGAGGATGCTCCCCCCGGGCCTCAGCACCCGGACCAGGGTCATGACGAAGGGGTGGAGGTGCCACCGGCGGGCGGCGTGCCCCGCCTTGGGCCAGGGGTCGGGGTAGAGGAACGCGAGGCGGTCCACGGATCGGTCCGGGAAGTTGAACGCGAGCAGGGGGACGGCGTCGCGCCGCACCACCAGCAGGTTCGGCAGGGCCGCCCGCTCGGCCCGGCGGAGGGCGGCGCGGAAGCGTTCGGCGCAGCGCTCGATCCCGAGGTGGAAGGCCCCCGGCTCGCACCGGGCCTGCTCGACGAGCCCCAGGGCCTTCCCGCAGCCGATCTCCACGTGAAGGCGCGGCCACGCGGCGACCTGGTCCCATTCGGGGAAGGCCTCCGCAGCCCGGGACCACTTGCACAGGTAGCGCTCCCCGGCCAGGCAGCCCGGAAAGCCGCCGGGAAAACGCTCACGGAGGAGGCGGTCCTGTTCGGCGGCGAGCCCGGGATCTTCGCCGTCAGGGTTTTCCGGGAGGTCTTCGTGCATCGGCTGCCACCTCGCGTTCCCGCGGCGTGGCGCGGGGAAACTCGGGGCAGTATACCATGGCGGGGCTCACCCATCCGGCCAGGGTGACATCCCCGAAAACGTCCTTTTCGCTCGCAGAGGCACGGAGGCACAGAGAAATGCAAATCGTATTTAATAGAATCAACAATCCTTACGATTCTTCTCCAAGCCTCTGTGCCTCGGTGAGATCACAACCAGGACTTTTTGCGAGGTCATCACCACTGCTTCGCGTTCATTCGCGTGATTCGCGGGCAAGCGATGGCTGTCGCGCTCATGCCGACGTTGCGGGGGGGGGGGGGGGGGCGCCCCCCCCCCTTTCCCCCCCCCAGGGGGGGGGGGTATACAAGGACAACACAAAAAACAGAAAACCCCCCCAAGCCCCCTCCC
>JAGNHB010000077.1:0-7721 GCA_018001935.1 Acidobacteriota bacterium | reverse complement strand
TTTGTCCGGCCCCCCCCCTGCTGCTCCTCCTCTCTTGGCAGGGGGGGGGAGGCGGGGGTGGCCGCCCGCCCGCCGCCGGGGGGGGGGGGGGGGGGGGGGGGCCGCCGTTCCCCTTGCACCGCTCAGTCGGTCGGGGTATCATCAGGACAACCGGAAAACAGGAACACCTGCCGAAGTCGCTCTCACTCCTGTCTCCTGTCTCCTGACTTCTTTCTTCGGAGGCCCCCATGTCCGCTGCCCACTGGAAAACCGACTTCACCGGTGACGCCGAACTGGCCTGGGACGTCCACCCCGCCTTCGAGCAGGCGCTCGCCTCCAACCGCCCCCTGGGACCCGAGGCCTTCGACCCGGCACGGCCGCTGGCCCTGCTGCGGTGCACGGGCAAGGGGAAGGCCGCCCTGAAAGGGGTTGACGCGACCTTCACCCTGTCGATGGGCGGCGGGCCGTCCGGCCGTCTCCGGGCGTTCCGGGCCGGGGAGGGGGGGGAGGATCTGAAGGTGATGGGCCTCACCGAGCCCCTTCCCGAGGGAAAGATCGCACTGCTGATGGACCTGGCCGGCTGCGTTGACGGGGACGCCTCCGCCCGCGCCTCGCTGGCCAGGGGCCCCCGGCGGCCCGGCGCCGCCGCCCGGTTCGGCGCCCTTGCCGCCACCGCCGGGCTCGGGGTGGAGGGCGAAGCGGTCCTGCGGGTCCTCCGGGTCTTCCCCGCCGGCCTGGGGGCCGCGGACCTCCTCCGCGGCGTGCTCCGCGAACTCCGGCTTCCGCACGCCGCCGCGGAGCCCGGCCGCCTGCCCGCGCCGGACACCCGCCTCTGCCTCTCCCGGGACGGGGTGCTGACTCTGACGGCGGGGATCGCCCTCCCGTGGAGAGCCGCGCTCGAGATCCCGATGACGCAACCGCTGGGCGCCCTGCTCCCCTCGCCGCTGACCCTGGCCTTCCCGGGGGCGCTCCGGGTGCGGGGGAACGCCCGCCTCCAGAGCCGCTTCTCCCTCCTCGTCCACGCCGATGAAGGGCCCGCCGGCCGCGTGCTCCGCGCGACGGTCCGGAAGGAGTCGGACCGGGAGTTCGGGATGGGGGCGGTCCTGGGCGCCGAATTCTCCGCCGGCGCCGCCGGGCCCCTGCCGCCCATCGAGCGGGTGGTGGGGTGCCTGCTGGGGATCGACCCCGAACGGCTCCTGGCCGCCCTGAAGGGTGCGGCCGCCCTCGACGGGAGCGGGGGGGACCCCTCCGACGCCCTGGCTCGCCTCCTGGCCGAAACGGCCCTTGCACCCGTCCTGGAGATCCTGCGCGAGCACCTGTTGCCCGAGGCGGCCCGGGAGGCCGTGGCCGCCGTCGCCGGCGCCTTCCTCGACCTGGACGGCCGGCTTCGCGACCTGCTGTGGGATCGCCCGGGGTTGTTCGCCGATCTGGAGGGCGGCCTGCGCGCCGCGCTCACCGCCGGCAGGGCGGCGAACCTGGCCGCGGCCCTCGCGGACGCCCTGGGCCCGGAAAGCTTCCCCCTGGAGGAGTTTGCCGGGCGGGCCGGCCGGCTGGACGCCTGCGGCGCCGCCCTCGACACGCTCTTCGGAACGGGGAGACCGGCGCTCCTGGAAAAACTGCTCCGGGAAGTCCTGGGGGCGGGGCGGGCGAAGACGGTCCTCGAAGCCCTCGCCCGGCTCGACACCCCGGAAGCGGTCGGCGCCCTGGCGGACGAGGGGCTCCGTCGCCTGGCGGCCGCGGTGCTGGCGGAGGGGCCCGCCGGGCTCGTCCCCGACAACGCCCTGCGCGCCGCCGGTCGCGTGGCCCGGTCCGTCCTCACGCGCCTGGAAACCTGGGACAAGGCCTACCTCGACGCTCTCGGGAAGCTCTTCGCGGCGCGCTGGCGCCTCGAGGCTGGGGTGGAGTACCTGCGAAAGCGCGCGGGAGACGTCCTCCTGGAGGTCGAGTTCGACCCCCGTGCGGCGGGGGCGGCGGCGGCCTTCCGGGCCCTGGCCGGGGGGGATACCGGGGCTTGCCCGCCGGAAGCGGACGTCCCGGGGGTCCGGCTCCTCCAGGCCTACCGTTCGGAAGCGCTCCGGCGTTCCCTCAAGTTCCACCTGCAGCTCGGCCCGCGGTGCTGGAAGTCGGTGGAGTCGCTGTCCACGTGGCAGTCCCTGCGGATCGTGCCGGACGGGGACGGCTGGGCCCAGACCGTCTACCTTTCCGCCGGGGGGACCGTGGAGCGGGGTTGGGAGAAGGGCCGCCGGCAGCATGGCGATTTCCGGGTGGCCCTCCTGGCCCACGTCACGACGGGCGACCCGCGTCCGTACACCGGCGATCTTCGCCCCGCTTTCGGTGCCGAGTACCACCTCGCCGCGGCGGACCCGGTCTCACGACCCGACGAACTCGCCGATCTCCTGGCCATGGCCGAGGCCACCGGCCTGCTGGCCGGCCGGACCGCCCGCGACGTCGCGGCCGAGGCCCTGGGGGGAGGCCCGCCCTGGCCCGCCGCGGAAGTGGCTTACAAGGCCCGGGTCCCCGGCCGGGTCTTCAAGGCCCTCCTGGAAAGGGACGACGTGGCCGGCGCCGTCGAGTCCCACATCCTGGAAATCCTCTGCTGGAGCTGGTTGCGGCACGGGCGGCCCACCGACGGCCTCCGCCGGCTGGGCGGGGCGCTCCAGACGGCGTCCAACCTCGAGCGTTTCCGCCGCCAGGGCCGGTTGACGGGGGGGTGCATGGCCCGGCTGGGACCGGCCCAGGGCAAAGCCCGCGTCCACTACGTCCCCCTGGACCACGCGGAAACCGCCGTTCTCGAGGCCACGTTCCGTTTGGCCCGGGAAGCGGGGCGGGCCTTCGAGCAGCTCCGCCGGACGGGGACCCCGGTTCCCGAGGCCCGTTTCCCCGTCGAGGCGCTGGCCGACTTCGCGGAGCGCCTGGCGAAACTTCACAACGAACTGGCCCGCTGGGGCGGGCGCCTGGACACCCTGCCCCACGTCCTTCACCGGCTGGCGCCGCCCACGGGGCTCTCCAGCACCGCCCTGGAGATCACCGTGACCCCGGAGGGGGCCCCGGCGCGACACCTGCTCATCCTCCCGGGGTAACCGTAAGAGAAACCACGAAATAAACGAAAACCACGAAAAAGTCCGGGCGGGCGGTTGATCGCCAGGCTTCCATCAATAAAAGTGAAGAAATGTGATCATTTCCCTTGATCGATGGGCCGTTTGTGATATTGATAAACTGGGTTGTCAGGTGTCGGAAGCCGTCCGGGAAGGGGAGGGTACGATGAAGGCAGGGAATAAGACATCGTGGGTATGGCCGGGATTGGTCGTCCTGTTGACGGTCGTCGCCCCCTCGGCGGTCCGGGCCGGCACCGGTGACGGGGCGTGCCTGGAGTTCAACGGCGTGAACAATTACTTCACGCTGACCGGGGCGAAGTACAACCTGTCGGGGGATTTCACCTGGGAAGCCTGGGTCAAGCGCTCCGCGACGGGTGTCCAGCAAACCCTGGTGCACAAGATTCGCCAGGGGGCTTCCTCCAGCGATTACTACTTTTACATCGGGACCGACCACTGCCTGCGCCTGAACTTTCAGGACGGCAACGGGGCGGTCCAGACCGCCAGTTCCACCCCGCTCACCGTCGGCGCCGGCTGGACGCACGTCGCCGTGAAACGGGTCAATGCCTACAATCCGGACAGCTCAACGGTTTCGCTCTACGTCAACGGGCTGGAAGTCTCCACCACCTTCAGCGGGCTCTCCCACAAGGGGACAAACGACGGATCCCTTTACGTCGGCGGCGACAACACGACCCAACCCTTCTTTTTCACCGGCCGCATGGACGAGTTCCGGGTCTGGCACACGGCGCGGACGGCCGCGGAGATCCGGCAGAACCTGTACTCGGAACTGTCGGCGACCTTCCCCATGGCGTCCCCGCCGGTCGGCTACTACCGCTTCGAGAGCAACCTGAACGACGCCACCAGCAGCCCGGTGAACGGCGTCGGTTTCGGCACCCTGATCTACTACCAGTCGGGCGCCTTCGCGGGGCCCCGCCTGGCCCTGGATTTCGACGGCGCCGACGACTACGCCTCCATCGACCACGACAACCGCTTCAACGTGGGCACGGGGGCTTTCTCGGTGCTCTTCTGGGTGAAGGGGTCCGACCGGGCGATCGACCGGCCCGTCATTGACAAGTCCAACGACACCCGGGGGTTGATCATTACCCTGAAGCAGACCACCGGGGCCGTCGCCGTCACGATCCGGGGGAGCACGCCCACGGAGACCAAGGTTTTCACCCGGAACGTCCTGGACGACGCGTGGCACCACGTGGCGGTGACCCGGGACGCTTCCGGCAACCTCTCGTGCTACGTGGACGGCGTCCTCGACGAGACGGCGGGCGGCTTCGGCGGCAGCCTCTCTCACACGACCGCCCCGCTGCCCCCCCTGCTCGTCGGCGTCAACCAGTACCCTGCCGGCTACTTCAAGGGTCAGCTGGACGAGCTGCGCCTCTGGAACACCGCCCGGACGGCCCAGGAGATCCGGGAGGCGATGACGCGAAACCTGACGGGGCGCGAGTCGGGCCTGCTCCTCTACCTGCGCTTCGACGACGGGGAGGCCGGCTCCTCGGAAAACTACACCCGCTGGGGGCTCACCCACTACGACAACTCGCGCTACTCCACCACGCCGCTCACGGTAAACCTCTCCGGGTTCGGCCTGGGCTCCGGCACGTCCAACTTCGTCGCTTCGGCCGCCTTCAACACCTGGCTGTCGGCCGCCAACAACGGCCTCTACACCGCGGCCGCCAACTGGAGCCGCGACGCCGTGCCCACCAGCACCGACAACGTCGGGATCTACACCTACCCCGCCCCCAACACCGCCCCCGCCGTCAACGCCAACGCCGCGGCCGCCACCGTCGTGCTCGCTTCCGGGGCGACGCTCACCCTGAGCGGCAACGCGCCCACCGCCTTCAACTACGACGTTTACCGGCACTTCCTGGACTACGGCACCCTGTCGGTCGGCACCGCCTGGACCGTGGAGTTCAAGGGGTCCGCCCCCCAGGTCTTCCACACCGCGACCTCCCCCAACCTGAACAACCTGACCCTCAACCAGGGCGCCGCCTCCACCCTGACCCTGTCGGGGAACAAGACCGTCAACGGCACGCTGCGAATCACGAGCGGCGATCTCTACCTCAACGGCGCGACCGTGTACCTGGGCTCCTCGGCGACCCTGGACGGCAACGGCGACGACAACCGGGTCTACGCCAACATCCACGGTCCCACTGGAAGCCTCGAGACCACCCGGGTCTTCTCCACCGTCACACCCTACCCCGGCAACGTGGCCAAGTTGGGGGCGGAGATCGTCTCCACCGACGCCGCCCTGGGCGCCACCACCATCCGGCGGACCTACGGCCCCCAGACCGGCGATTTCGGGCGGCAGAGCATCAATTACAGCTTCGTGATCTCCCCGGCGACCAACGACGCCCTGAACGCCACCTGGCGCTACCACTACGCGGACAACCAGCTCAACGGGATCACGGAAACGGACCTGGCCTTCTACCGCTACAGCGACGCGTATCATCTGTGGGAAGGGCCGTACGGGGACGCACCGGACACCACCAACAACCACGTCGAGGTCTCCGGCGTGAACGCCTTCTCGCTCTGGACCCTGGCCAGCCGGCAGGCCCCGCTCCTGATCCGCCTGGTCTCCTTCACCGCGGCCCCCGCCGCGGCCCTCAAGGGGATCCGGCTGGAGTGGGCGACGGCGTCGGAGATCGACAACGCCGGTTTCCACCTGTGGCGGGCCGAGGCCCCGGACGGCCCCTGGTTCCGGGTCAACGCGCACCTCATCCCCGGCCTCGGCACCGAGGCGACCGGCGCCGAGTACGCCTGGGTCGACACCGAGGTCGGTTCCCTGAAGGCATACTGGTACCAGCTGGAGGACGTGGACTTCCGGGGGTGTTCGACCTACCACGGAGCGGTGGCGGCCCGTTCCCCGCTGATCGTTCCGAATCCGCTTCCGGACGCGGGGGAGGACACCCCGCCCCCGCCCGGGTCCCTGGATCTTCACCGGTTGCAGTAGGCCCGCACGCGCAACGTCGAGCCGGCAAACAAGCGGGCCATGAGTTTTTCCTCAGGGCCCGCTTGTTTGCCGTCACCCGAAGCATATCGGTCTTCCCCGTTTCCCGGGTCCTTTGGGTCCTTTCGTCCTTTCCCCCCAGAGCCCTTCCACAGGCCAAAAGGGAGTGGCATTGGGCCCGGGCCCGCGCGATCACTGCCCCCGCAGCGCCTGGACGATCTTGACGCCGGAGCTGGTCCCGATGCGGGACGCGCCGGCCCGGATCATCCGGAGGGCATCGTCGAGGGTCTTCACGCCCCCGGACGCCTTGACCTGCATCTTGTCCCCCACCGTCTCCTTCATGAGGCGGACGTCCTCCTCGGTGGCCCCGCCGGAGGAGAACCCGGTGGAGGTCTTGACGAACTGCGCGCCGCCCAGCAGGGAGAGCCGGCAGGCGGCCACCTTCTCCTCCCGTTCCAGGAGGCAGGTTTCCAGGATCACCTTCACGAGGGCGCCGTACTCCTGGGCCACGGTCACCACGGCCCGGACGTCCCGCTCCACGAGGGCGTGGTCGCCGGACTTGAGGGCGCCGATGTTGATCACCATGTCGATCTCCGTGGCGCCGTCCAGGATGGTGCGACGGGTCTCGTAGGCCTTGGCGTCAGGCGGGACCGCCCCCAGGGGAAACCCCACCACGGTGCAAGTCTTCACGGCGGAGCCGCGGAGGATCTCGGCGCAGGTCCGCACCCACTGCGGGTTGACGCAGACGGAAGCGAAGCCGTGCTGGAGCGCCTCGCGGCAGAGCTTGGTCACCTGCTCTCGGCTGGCCTCGGGGCGGAGTAGCGTGTGGTCGATCATGGCCGCCAGCTTCTCGGGGGTGAGGTTCGCGGCGGGGTCGGGGCAGGGTGTCGGCGGGGGGGCCCCGATGCCGCGTTTCGCCAACTCCCGCAGGACGTTGTCCGTAATCCGGTCGATAACCTGGTCCCAGTTGGTCATGGTCAACCTCTTTACTCCTTGAGATAACGGCGCTCGATTTCCCCGATCATCCGCACGCGCCGGGCGTGCCGCTCCTCTCCCCAGGGGGTCTCCAGCCAGGTTTTCACGATCTCCCGGGCCTCGTCCGGGGACACGGCTTTCCCGCCCAGGGTGAGCACGTTGGCGAAATTGTGTTCCCGGCTGTTGCGCGCCAGGGCGGGGGTATTGCACTGGGCCGCCCGGACCCCCGGAACCTTGTTGGCCGCCATGCAGGAGCCGATGCCGGCGCCGTCCACGATGATGCCCAGTTCGTGGTGGTTCTCGGAGACGGCCCGGGCCACCTTGTGGGCGTATTCCGGGTAGTCCACCGGGGATTCCGAGTCGGTGCCGAAGTCGAAGAAGGGGTACCCCAGCTCGGCCAGGAGGGTCTTCAGCGTTTCCTTCATCCGGTAACCGCCGTGGTCGGCCGCCAGGGCGACGGAGGGCTTCCCGCCCTCGTCCGCGTACCGGACCCGGATGCGGCGGCCGGCGGCCACTTCCCGGACCAGCGGCGTCACCAGGGTCCCGGGTTTGATCACCACGGTGGACCCCGCGGGGACGGTTTCCAGGTCCCGGGCCGTCAACACCCTCTCGCTGATCCGGATTTCCAGGGCGGCGGCCCCGGGCGCCTTGGCGGCTTCGGGGGAGGGGGCCGCGGCCGCGGGGGCGGTCGAGACAACGGCCGGCACGGTGGCCGGGGG
>JAGNHB010000076.1 GCA_018001935.1 Acidobacteriota bacterium | reverse complement strand
CCGGGAGAAGTTTCAGGTGTCGCCAGGGCCTCGGCCGGCGGCGCGCGGGGCGGATTTTATCAAAAAGAGCGCCGCTTTCTACACAGATTGATCCCCTACGGGGATCGGGCCGGAGGAGGGCGTGAGCGTCGCGACCTTTCTACACCTATTGATCCCCTACGGGGATCGGGCCGGAGGAGGGTGTCGCTGGCGTCGCTGCACGCGCGCAGCAGCTGCCCCGCCCTCCGTGGACGATTCCACCCGGTCCCGCGGCGCCCCCTCCCTGCCCCACGCGTCCATCAGTTCCACCACGCCGATGTCTCCATGCGGTCCGAAACAATGGGGGATCGGGTGGGACGATTCCGTTTTGGTCAGGACTTTGTACATTTTCATTTTGCGCCACACGTCGTCCGGGTGAGCCCCGAGGGCGGGAAGGCACAGGATCGCCGCCAGCGCGGCGAGCGCGAGTGGTCGCATGGTTATCCCCTCCTTCATGATGGCCCGCCGGGGAGGCGGGCGCGGTTTGGGGGCCGCTTCGCCCGGGGGGCGACGCGGCCGCTCTTCCCGACCCGGCCGGGCCCGGGAAAGGGCGGAGGATATTTCTGCCGAAGCGGCGGGGGCAATTGGACAAAGCAACGGAAGGGGGGGAGAAAGCAACGATGGGGAGGGGCGCGTCGGGACGACGCGTGGGAACATCGGGGTTCGCACGCGCCGTCTCGGCGCGGGGGGGGGCTTGGGGGAAGCTGGTGGTCCGCGTCGGGACGATGCGTAGGAACTCGACCGCGACCCGAACCCCGTCGGTTCAATTTGTGTCGGAATCCCGCGATTTTTCGGACTTTCGCCCCGCGCGCCGCCGAGAGGAGCTTCAGGTCTCGCCAGGGCCTCGGCCGGCGGCGCGCGGGGCGGATTTTAGCAAAAAGAGCGCCGCTTTCTACACAGATTGATCCCCTACGGGGATCGGGCCGAAGGAGGGCGTGAGCGTCGCGACCTTTCTACACAGATTGATCCCCTACGGGGATCGGGCCGGGGGAAGGCGAAGGCGTCGCGCCCCTTCGACACACCTTGGTCCCCTGGCGGGGATCGGGCCGGGCGAGGGTGTCGCTGGCGTCGCTGCACGCGCGCAGCAGCTGCCCCGCCCACCGTGGGCGACTCCACCCGGTCCAGCAGCCCGCACTCCAGCGGCGCCCACCCCCGCTCCCACTAGGCCGTCCCCACCGCTTCCACCTGCCGCACCGCCCAAGGTGGGTCAATATTATTGACCGCTGACAAAACGGTACCGCGTCCGGCTCTTCTCCCCCACCAGCCGCGCCTTCTCCCCGCTCCCCAGCACCGTGTGCCGACTGTACGGGATCACGGACAACGGCAACAACCGGAACGTCCGACCGCACTGCAGTCTGGTTGCAAACGCGCGAGATCCGAAGGCCACGGTTTGCTCCCGCCGCCTTCGGGGCGGGCCTGCCCTTGCAAGGCGGCGTCTTGTCCCCGGGGCGGCGACGCGGACACCCATCACGCCGTCACCGTGCGGCTTGGGTTTGCGGCGTCCGCGGCTTGCCCCGGGTGCTTCCCGCTTGATTCCGACCCCGTTTCGGTTATACTGCAGGAGAAGGGAACACCCGAACGGCAGATCATCACCGAGCGTCAGGAGAGGGCCTCACATGGACAAGGCGATCACCCGGAAAGCCAGCCGGTACGCGCGGATGCTGTGGGACGAGTGGGTCCTCCAGCCCGTCGACGCGAAGTACAACATCGGCTTCGTCTACGCGTTGCAGGGCGACCTGGACACCGGCCGCCTGGAGCGGGCCCTTTGCACCTGCGTGCGGCAGTGCCCCGTCCTGCGTTCCCGATTCCGGGAGGTGGACGGCACCCTGTACCAGGACATCCTCGGGGACATCCCGAACCCGGTGGAGCATCACGACTGCCGCACCCAGGACCCCCGGCAGGTCGACCGCCTGATCCGGGCGATCTGCACCCACGGCTTCGACCTCACCACGGCCCCCCTCTTCCGCTTCGCGCTCGTCCGGGCCCCGGGCGGGGGCTGCTTTTTGCTCCTGCGCTTCCACCACATCATCATCGACGGGACCTCCGCCCGGAAGGTGCCCCAGACCATCGCCCGCCTGTACAACGCCGGTGACCCGGGCGAAGCGCCCCCCGTCCCCGACGACCCGGAACTGGCGCGGTACCTGGAGCGCTAAGCGGCCTTCTTCCGGGAGCACCCCCTCGACGAGGGGCTGGCGTACTGGGGGCCCCTGATGCGGTCGCGGGCCTTCCGCATCGACCTCCCCGGAAAGCGCCCGGCAGCGGAGGGGCAGGGTTTCGAGGTGAAGACCCTCCACTTCTCCCTCGGGCCCGCCGTCCTGGAAAAGATCCGGGACCTGGCCCGGCAGTGGGGCTGCACCGTTTTCCACGTCATGTCGGCCGCCTGGAGCGCCTTCCTCGACAAGCACTCCGGCCAGGGCGAGATCGCCTTTCTCTACCCGGTGAACATGCGCCCCCGGGACTTCGCCGGCCTGGACGGCTACCTGGTCAACGTGGTGCCGATGTTCACCCAAATCGGCCCGCAAACCACCTTCGCCGGGCTGGTCCGCGAAATCCGGGACCAGCGGGCGGAAACGAAGCACCATCAGCACGTTCCCTTCGACCGGATCGTCCGGGAGTACAACCGGGACGCCGCGACCCGGTACGGCCGACAGTTCGGCAACGACTTCAACGCGGTCATGGTGGAGTCCGACGAGATCCTCTGCTCGCCCCTGCCGCTGGAAGGGGTCGCCGCCCGGAACATCCCCACCCAGACCCTGAGCAACGCCGAGATCAGCCTCGTCTATCAGAAGGGGGACGAAAGGCTCGCGTGCGAGATCTGTTTCAACCGGGACCGCCTGGACGAGGTCGCCTTCGACCGGGCGGACGAGCGCTTCACCGCCCTGGTGGAGGCCCTGCTCGCGCACCCCGGCGAACCCGTCGACACCCTGGGCGCCCTGGCCGAAACCGAGCGCCGGGAGGTCCTGGGCGAGTGGAACGGCACGGAGGCGCCTTGGCCGAGCGACCGCACCCTCCAGGCGCTCTTCGAGGCGCAGGTGGAGCGGACGCCCGACCGGCCCGCGCTGGTCTGCGCCGACCGGCGGCTGAGCTACCGGGAGCTCAACGCGGAGGCAAACCGCCTGGCGCACACGCTGCGGCGGGAGTACCGGGCGCTCACCGGGGAGGACATCCGGGGTGGCACCCTCATCGGGCTGTACATCGAGCGGGGCGTGGACATGATCGTGTCCATCCTGGGCATCCTCAAGTCGGGCGCCGCCTACGTGCCCTTCGACCTCGCGGACCCCGACGAGCGGCTGGCCTTCAAGGTGAACGACTGCAACTGCCGGATGGTCGTCACCGCCTCGGCGTCCGTGAAAAACCTGGTGTTCCTGGCCCTCAGCGACACCTGGCCCCTGAGCGTGGACGCCTACCGCGACGTGATCGCCCAGGCCCCCGCCACCAACCCGGAACCGGTCAACACCCCCCGCGACCTGGCCTACGTCATCTACACCTCCGGCTCCACCGGCCGCCCGAAGGGCGTGATGGTCCCGCACGAGGGGGTGGTCAACTTCGTCGCCTACCACACCGAACGGATGCGGACCTCCCGGGAGTACGACGACGTCATCCAGAGCATCTCCGTGAACTTCGACGCCTCGTGGACCGAGTTCGCCCTGGCCCTGTTCAACGGCTCCTGCCTGCACCTGGTCCCCTCCATCGCCCGGCTCTCCGGGGAGGACCTGGCCGGCTTCATCGAACACAACGGGATCAGCGTGTTCGTCTCCACCCCCGCCATCCTCGCCAACCTCCCCCGGCGCCCGATCCGGGGGCTGGAGTGCGTCATCAGCGGCGGCGACGTGTGCGACCGCGCCACCATGGACTTCTGGAGCGAGACCGTGGCCCTCTACAACGCCTACGGCCCGACGGAAGCCACCGTCTGCACCACCTACTCCCGGCACCGGCGCGGCCTGTCCAACCGGAACATCGGCAAACCCCTGCAGAACAAGAAGGTCTACGTCCTCGACCGCGGCAGGGGCCCCGTCCCGGTCGGGGTGTACGGCGAGCTGTACATCGGCGGGGACGGCCTGGCGCGGGGTTATCTCCACCGCCCGGAGTTGACGGCCGAGCGCTTCGTCCCCAACCCCTTCCGGTCGGAGGCGGAGCGGTCCGGCGGGCGAAACGGCACCCTCTACCGGACCGGCGACATGGTCCGGTGGCTGCCCGACGGCAGCCTCGAGTTCCGCGAGCGAAACGACGACCAGGTCAAGATCAGCGGGTTCCGGGTCGAACTGGGGGAGGTGGAGAGCGCCCTCGCGGCCTGCCCCGCCCTGTCGGGCTGCGTGGCGTCCTGTCGGGAGATCGCCGGGCGGAAGGTCCTCGTCGCCCACTACACCGCCGGGGCGCCGGTGGAGGCGGAGACCCTCGAGGCGTACCTCTCGTCGCGCCTGCCCTACTACATGGTGCCGTCCTGTTTCGTCCAGCTGGATCGGCTGCCGCTGTCGGTCAGCGGCAAGGTCGACCGGAAATCCCTGCCCGAACCGGTGTTCCGGTCGGGGGCGGAAAGTTACGCCGCCCCGTCCGGCGAGGCCGAAACACGGCTCTGCGGCCTCTGGCAGGAACTGCTCGGTCTCGAGCGGGTCGGGGCCCGCGACGACTTCTTCCGTCTCGGCGGCGACTCCATCCTAGCCATCCAGCTGTGCTCCCGCCTGCGGAGCGCCGGCTTCACGGTCGGGGTCAAGGACATCTTCGACCACCGGACCGTCGGGCAGCTGGCCCGGCACCTCGAACGGGGCGCCGACTCGGGGATCGACGCCGAACAGGGCCTCCTGGAGGGGGACTTCGAGCTTCTCCCCATCCAGCAGTGGTTCTTCGGCCTCGGCTTTCCCCGGCCCGAACACTGGAACCAGGTGTTCAGCGTGGACGTCGGGCCCGTGGGGCGCAGCCGGCTCGAGACCGCGCTGGAGGCCCTCGCCGCCCGCCACGACGCCCTTCGCCTGCGATTCGGGAACGGCCGCCAGCACTACGCCCGGGAGGCCGCCTTTCCCCCGCTGCGGGAACTGGACGTCCGGGACCTGTCCCCGGGGGAGATCGACGCCGTCCTCGCCGGCTGGCAGCGCGGGTTCGACCTCGCCGACGGCCCCCTGTGGCAGGCCGGCTACCTCCACGGGTACCCGGGCGGCGGAGGACGACTGTTCATGGCCCTCCACCACCTGATCGTCGACGCCGTGTCGTGGCGGGTCCTCGCCCAGGACCTGCGCCGGCTGTGCGAAGGGGAGGACCCCGGCCCGAAGACAAGCAGCTACCGCCAGTGGGTGGAGGTGGTCCGGGATTACGCCGCCGCCCACGCGGACGAGCGCGGGTTCTGGGACGCCGAACTCCGGGGCGCCCGCCGTTTCAACGCCCGCCTGGCCGGCAGCGGCGACCCCGTCACGACGGCGGTCGAACTGGACGCGGAGAAGACCGCCCTCCTGCTGAACCGGGCCCCCGCGGCCTACCACACCGAGGTCAACGACCTGCTGCTGACGGCCCTGGCCCGCGCCCTGGCGGCGTTCCTCGGGGAGCCGGACAGCTGGGTGACCCTGGAGGGCCACGGGCGAGAGGCCATCCGGGCGGGTCTCGACGTGTCCGGCACCGTGGGCTGGTTCACCACCATGTACCCGGTCCGCCTGAAGGCGGAGGACAGCCTGGAGCGGTGCATCCGGTCCACGAAGGAACACCTGAGGGCGCTGCCCGGCAAGGGCGTCGGCTTCGGGGCCCTGGGCTTCCTCGGCGGGTCCGGGGAACCCGGGGGGGAGGAACTGCCCCGGGTCAGCTTCAACTACCTCGGGCAGTTCGACGCCGCGCACAAGCCCTGGCACGTGGAGGCGCACGGATCGGGGGCGTCGTTCGACCCCGACAACCGCCTCCCTTTCGACCTGATCCTGTCCGGCGCCGTCACCGGGGGAAGGCTCGCCTTCACCGTGACGGCCCGCTTCCCGGAGGAGCGTTGCCAGGCCTTCGCCGGCGAGTTCCGCGCCCGGCTGGAGGAAGTCACCCTGCACTGTGCCGCCAAGGCCCGGCAGGGGGAGGGCGAGTTCACCCCCGGCGATTTCCCGGACGTCCACCTCTCCGGAGACCTGGTTGAACGGTTGCAGCGGTCCCGCGTCGTCGAGGACATCCTGCCGGCCGGCAGCCTGCAGCAGGGCTTCGTCTACCACGTGCTTCGCAACCCGGCCGACGACGCCTACCGGCTGCAGCTGCTCCTGGACTACCGCGGCGCCCTGGACCCCGACGCGTACCGCGCCGCGTGGGCTTTCGCCCAGCAGGCGTACCCCAGCATGCGGACCTGCTTCGACTGGGAGGAGGAGATCGTCCAGGTCGTCTGCCGCGAGGCCGGCTTCGAGTTTGCCGTGCACGATCTCCGCGGCGAGGCGGACCCGGACGTTGCCCTCGAGGCGCTCCGGGTCCGGGACCGCGCCCGCGGCTTCGACCTGGGCCGGCCGGGCCTGTTCCGGATCCAGTTGGCCCGCCTCGGCGACGACCACCACGTCCTCCTGAAGAGCGAGCACCACAGCATCACCGACGGCTGGAGCCTCCGGCAGCAGCTCCGCTGCGTACACCAGGCCTACGCGCGGCTCGTGCGGGGTGAAACACCCCCCCCGGTCACGGACCACGCCTACGCGGAGGCCCAGCGCTGCATCCGCCGCCGCCGTGACGCGGACCGTCTTTACTGGGAGGACCGGCTCCGGGACCTGGAGGAGGCCACCGACGTCCGACCGCTGTTGCGCGAGGGGCTGGACCCGGACGCGATTCGGGAGGTCCGGGAACCGCGGGAGTGCGTCCTGGAGTTGTCCGAAGGGGCCTGCTCCCGCCTGAGGGAGGCCTGCACCCGGGCCGGGGTGACCCTGGGCGCCGCCCTCCAGTTCGCCTGGCACAAGCTGCTCTCCCTGTACTCCGGAGAGGAGCGCACCGTGGCGGGCACCACCGTTTCGGGGCGCGAGCTTCCCGTGGACGGCATCGAGGAGAGCGTCGGCCTCTACATCAACACCCTGCCCGTCACGGTCGAGTGGCCGGACCGGACGGTACGGAAGCAACTGGAGCACGTCCAGCAACGGACGATGGAGGCGAACGCCCACAGCTGCGTGGACGTGGGGCGCCTTCAGAAGGGGGGGCGCCGGCTTTTCCACTCCCTTTTCGTCTTCGAAAACTACCCCGAGGCCCGCCGGGCGGACGATGCGGAATTCCCGCTCCGGGTCGAGGTTCGGAAGGCGGTGGAAAAGCTCGACTACCCCCTGGCCCTCCAGGCCGTGGAGAGCGGCGGTCAGCTGACGCTGACCCTGCAGTACGGGGCGGAGCACCTGGCCCCGGGCCAGGCGGAAAGGATCTGCTCCCAGCTGGGGCGGATCCTCGAACAGGTCCCGGACAATCCGGACCGCTCTCACCTGGAGATCTCCCTCCTCACCGGGGAGGAACAGCGGAAGACCCTGCGGGAGTGGAACGAGACGGAATTCGACCACGGCGCCGGCCACACCATCGTCAGCCTCTTCGAGGAGCAGGCGGAACGGTTCCCCGACCACCTCGCGCTGATCACCGACGCGGGCGGGATGACCTACCGGGAGTTGAACGCGCGGGCCAACCGGCTGGCCCGGACCCTCCGCCGGGACCACCTCGCGGCGACCGGGGCCCCCGTCGCCGGGGACACGCTCATCGGCCTGTACCTCGAGCGCGGCGCCGACCAGATCGTCGCCATCCTGGGCATCCTCAAGGCGGGCGCCGCCTACGTGCCCTTCGACCAGGCCGACCCGGAGGAGCGGCTCCGGTTCAAGATCACGGACTGCGGTTGCCGGATGGTCCTCACCTCGGCCGGTTGCCTCGGCGCCCTGGTGTTCCTGGCCCGGTCGGAGACCGTGCCGCTGGCGGTGGACGCCTACCGGGAGGAAATCGACACGTTCCCCTCCACGAACCCCGAGCCCCTGGCCGGGCCCGACAACCTGGCCTACGTGATCTACACCTCCGGTTCCACCGGGACCCCCAAGGGCGTCATGGTGGAACACGGGGGCGTGGTCAACCTCGCCCGGTCCCACCGCGGGGGCTTGGGGATCACCGGGGGCACCCGCATCCTGCACTTCGCCCCCGGCAGTTTCGACGCCTCCGTCTCGACGCTGTTCTGCGCGCTCCTCAACGGCGCCACCCTCTGCGTGTGCAGCGAGGAGACGCGGAAGGACCCCGCCCGGCTGGTGGCCTACCTGGCGGAGCACCGGGTCAGCCTGATCGACATCCCGGCCCGGCTGCTCGAGGTGCTGCCGGCGGACGCGGACCTCCCCCACCTGCAATGCGTCATCACCGCCGGGGAGGTCTGCGAGAAGAAGGCCATGGACCTCTGGTGCGACAAGGTCCGCCTCGTCAACGCCTACGGGCCCACCGAGGCCACGGTCTGCACCACCTTCTCGGTGCACGACCGGCACAAGGGCAACCGCAACATCGGGCGGCCCATCGGCAACAAGAAGGTGTACGTCCTGGACAGCCGTCTCAACCCGCTTCCCGTGGGTGTCCCCGGCGAGCTGCACATCGGCGGGGTCGGGCTCGCGCGGGGCTACCTCAACCGGCCGGAGACGACCCGGGAGCGCTTCATCGCCAACCCCTTCCTCCCCGCCACCGCCGCGGGGCCGGGGGAACGACGCCTCTACCGGACGGGGGACATCGTCCGGTGGCTGCCCGACGGCTCCCTGGAGTTCATCGGGCGCAACGACGGCCAGGTCAAGGTCCGCGGTTTCCGGGTGGAACTGGGCGAGATCGAGAGCCGGCTGGCCCGGCACGCGGCGGTCGCCAGCGTCGCCGTCCGCCCGTACACGCACGGGCAGGAGAAAATCCTGTGCGCCTGGTACACCGCCACCGAACCCGTCGCCGCCGAGGAACTGCGCCGCTACCTCTCCGGGCTCCTGCCGGAGTACATGGTCCCCGCCTGTTTCGTCTGCCTCGAGCACCTGCCGCTGAACCCCTCGGGCAAACTGGACGTCCGCGCCCTGCCGGCGCCGGACGTCCGGGCCGGGGAAGAAAGCTGCACGGAACCCCGCGACGCGGTCGACGCGGCGATCCGGGAGACCTGGCAGCGGGTCCTCGGCCTGGAGCGGATCGGCATCGACGACGACTTCTTCCGGATCGGCGGCAACTCCATCCTGGCCATCAAGCTGACCCACCAGATGGAGAAGGCCCTGGGCCGGGCGGTGACCGTCCCCGAGATCTTCGAGCTGCGCACCATCCGGGCCCTCGCCGACGCCGGGGGCAGGCGGGGCGGCGGAGAGGAGGAGGGAGAGGAGGTGGAACTGTGACCCTCATCGGTCTCTTCAACGAGCTGAAGAAGCGCAACATCTCCCTCTGGTGGGAGGACGGCCGCCTGAAGGCCTTCCTGCCGAAGGACGCCAGGCTGACGGACGCGGAGCAGGCCTTCGTCGGTGTCAGCAAGCCGGCGATCCTGGACGCCCTTTTCCGCAACGGGGTCCGCTCGAAGGAGGACTTCGGCGCCCGGACGATTTTCCGGCTCGCCGGCGACCCGGGCAGAGGCGTTCCGTCCTTCGCCCAGGAGAGCCTGTGGTTCATCGAGCGGCTCGACCCGGGCAGCCGGGCCTACCACGTGCCCCTGGCCTTCGACCTGGGCGCCGCTGCCGATCTCGAGGCTTTCCGGCGGAGTTTCCGGGGCGTCGTGGAGCGGCACGAGGTCCTTCGGACCGTCATCCGGCAGGACCCCGAGGGCAACGCCTTCACGGAGGTCCTGCCGCCCCCCCCGGATATCCGGGAGGAGCGGACGGACGCGGCCGAAGTCCCGGGCAAGCTGCGGGAAGCCATCCTGGCCCCCTTCGACCTGTCGGGCGAGGCCCCGGTCCGGGCCCTGGTCCTGACGACCGGTGAAGGCGCCGTCGCCCTGGTCGTCTTCCATCACATTGCCTTCGACGGCTGGTCCACGGAGATCTTCGTCCGCGAGCTCGAGCGGGGGTACCGGGCCTGCATCGAGGGCCGGGAGAGCGGCCTGGCGGCCTCGGACATCCAGTACGGGGATTTTGCGGCCTGGCAGCGGGAGTTTCTCTCCGGGGAGGAACTCGCGGCGCAGATCGACTACTGGCGCGGGGCCCTGCCCTCCCCCGAGCCCCTGGCCTTCCCCACGGACCGTCCCCGGCCCGCCCGCCCGGACTACCGCGGGGACGACGTCCGGTTCGCGGTGGACCGGGACGTTTCGGAACGGCTCCGGCACCTTGCCTCCGACCTGGGCGTCACCCTCTTCCCGGTCCTGCTCTCCGCCTTCCACATCCTGTTGCACCAGTACACGGGCCAGGGCGCCCTGGTCGTCGGGACCCCCTCGGCCAACCGAAACCACCGGCAGCTCGAGGGCCTCGTCGGCTACTTCGTGAACAGCCTCCCCCTCCGGGCGGAGATCGACCCGGGGCAGAGCTTCGCCGCCCTCGTGCGGCAGGTCCAGGCCAACCTCCTGGGCGCCCAGCGTCACCAGGACCTGCCCTTCGAGAAGATCGTCGAGGCCTTGAAACCCGAACCCGACCCGTCCCGGCACCCCCTCTTCCAGGTCATGTTCGGCCTCCAGGGCTTCGACACCGGCGGCGAGCGCGTCCTCAAGCCCATCCCGCTCGACGGGCACTACACCCCGGCGAAATTCGATCTCAGCCTCTTCCTTCGGGAAGGCGGCCAAGCCCTCGAGGGGACGTTCAACTACGCCGTCGCCCTCTTCGACCGCGCCACCGCCGAGCGGGTGAAAGACCACTACCTCCGGGTCCTGGACCAGGTCTCGACCGACCCCCGGGTCCCCCTGCGGCAGGTCTCGCTGCTGGGCGAGGAGGAATACCGCCGGATCGTCTTCGACTGGAGCGGCGCCCGGGAGGACTTCGACACCGGGAAAACCCTCGTCGAACGCTTCGAGGATCAGGTGGAGCGGACACCCCTCGAAACGGCGGTGATCGGCCGAGACGAGCGGGTCAGCTACCGGGAGCTGAACGCGCGGGCCAACCGCCTGGCCCACACCCTCCGGCGCGACTACCGGGCCTGCACGGGAACGGACATCGCGGCGGACACCCTGATCGGGATCTACCTCGAACGGTCCCTGGCGATGCTGGTGGGGATCCTGGGCATTCTGAAGGCGGGGGCGGCCTACGTCCCGCTCGACCTGGCCGACCCGGAGGACCGGCTCCGCTTCAAGATCCTCGACTGCGGCTGCCGGCTGGTCCTGACCTCGTCGGCCTGCCTGAGGGACCTGGTCTTCCTCACGGAAACCGACGCCGTGCCCCTCTCCCTCGACGGCTACGCCGCGGAGATCGGCCGGGCGCCGTCCGACAACCCCCGGCGCGTCAACACGCCCGCCGACCTGGCGTACGTCATCTACACCTCCGGCTCCACCGGGAGGCCCAAGGGGGCGATGCTGGAGCACCGGAGCGTCGTCAACTACGCGGAGAACGTGCGGCGGGCCACCCGCCCCGGGAAGAAGATCGTCGACCTCTCCAGCAGCCTGAGCTTCGACCTGACCGTGACCACCACCCTGGTCCCCCTCCTCCACGGCGACACCATCGCCGTCTACCCCGGAAACCTCAGGGACATCGGGGACTTCACCCGGCACCTGGCGTGCCACGGCGTGACCTTCGTGAAAACGGTGCCCAGCCTGCTTTACCTTCTGCTCCAGCAGCCGCCGCCCCCCTCCCTGTCCGAGGTCTTCGTCGGCGGGGAGAAACTGAATCGCGACCTGCTCCCGGACCTCCCGGGGCTCAGCGTCTACGACGAGTACGGCCCCACCGAGACCACCGTGGGCGCCACGCTGTCAGTCGTCCGACCGGCGAACCAGCCCGGTATCGGAAAGCCCTACCGGAACTACCGGGTCTACCTCCTGGACCCCGCCGGGCGGCCCGTCCCCGTCGGGGCGGTCGGGGAGATGCACATCGGCGGGGACGGCCTGGCCCGGGGCTACCTCCACCGCCCCGAGCTGACCGCCGAGCGTTTCCTCGAAAACCCCTTCGCCACGCCGGAGGAACTCGAGCAGGGCCGCAACACGCGGTACTACCGCACGGGCGACCTGGCCCGCTGGCGCGGCGACGGCAACCTCGAGTACCTCGGCCGCAACGACGACCAGGTCAAGGTCCGCGGTTTCCGGGTGGAGCTGGGCGAAATCGAGGACAAGCTCTCCGCGCACCCGGCGATCTCCCAGTGCACGGTCCTGTGCCGGGAACGGGGCGGCAACGCCTACCTCGCCGCCTGGTACCTCTCGGCGGAGGAACTCCCGGGGGAGGCCCTGCGTGAGTACCTCTCGGCGCTGCTCCCCGACTACATGGTCCCGTCGTTTTTCGTCCGGCTGGAGGAGATGCCGTTGACCCCCAACGGCAAGGTGGACCGGAAAGCGCTGCCGGAGCCGGCCTTCCAGGGCGACGACGACCGTTACGCGGCGCCCCGGGACGAAGTGGAGGGCGCGCTGTGCCGGATCTGGCGGGAGGTCCTCGGCCTGGAACGGGTGGGCGTCACCGACGATTTCTTCCGACTCGGCGGCAACTCCATCCTGGCCATCCGCCTGGCTCACCGGATGTCGAAGGAACTGGAGCGCGACATCCCCGTCTCGGCCGTCTTCGAGCGAAAGACCGTCCGCGGCCTCTCCGAAGCACTCCCCCGGTTCCGGCGCCAGGTGACCATCCCCCCCTGCCCTCCCGGGGACGCGGTGCTCTCCTTCGCCCAGGAGCGCCTGTACTTCATCGAGCAGTACGAGGGCGGGTGCGACGCCTACCACATCCCCATGCTCTTCGAGGTGCCGGGGACCACCGACGTCGAGGCCCTGTCGCGGGCGATCCGCGACATTGTCCGCCGCCACGGGGTGCTGCGGACGGTCTTCGTCCGGGACGAGCGGGGCGGGGTCCTCCAGCGGACGCTGGAGGACCCGGTGGAGATCCGGGAGGAGGACCTCGGCGGCACAGACGTCCTGGCCCGGGCGGCGGACGAGATCCGGTCGGTCTTCGACCTGCACCGGGAATACCCCCTGAGGGTGCGCCTGTACCGGGCGGGGCCGAAGCGCTTCCTGCTGGTCACCCTCCACCACATCGCCTTCGACGGCTGGTCCACCGACGTCTTCCTGGACGAGCTGAACCGCCTGTACCGCCACCACCGCGACGGGTCCGCCCTCGACCTCCCCGAGCCCCCGATCCAGTACCGGGACTTCGCCGCCTGGCAGAGAGGCTACCTCTCCGGGGAACGCCTGGACGCCGAGCTTGCCTACTGGAAGCAGGCCCTCGAGGGGTGCGAGACCCTGGAACTCCCCCTGGACCGGCCCCGGCCCGCCGAGTTCCGCTACGAGGGGGACTACGTCCTGTTCACGCTGGACCGCGAACTGTCGTCGGGGCTCCGCGAGACCGTGAAACGGTTCGGCACCTCCCCCTACACGGTGTTCCTCAGCGCCTTCTTCCTCCTCCTGCACAAGTACGGCGGCCAGGGCGACTTCGTGATCGGCACGCCCACCGCGAACCGCCTGTACCCGCAACTGGAGGGCCTGATCGGCTTCTTTGTCAACACCACCGTGACCCGGTGCCGCCTCGCCCCGGACCTCGACCTCGGCACCCTGGTGCGGCGCGTGGCGGACGCCCAGGCCGCGGTGCAGGACCACCAGGACCTGCCGTTCGAGAAACTGGTGGACCTGCTGCAGGTGGAGAAGGACCCCTCCCGCCACCCGCTGATCCAGGTCATGTTCAGCCTGCAGAGCTTCGGGAAGGCCGGCGACGGGGAACGGCCCTTCCTCCGACCGGTGGACGTCTCGCCCGCCTACCGGGTTTCCAAGTTCGACCTCGGCCTCTTCGTCGACGACGCCCGGGAGTGCGTCCAGTTCGGCTTCAACTACGCCGTGAGCCTCTTCGACCGCTCGACGGTCGAG
This sequence comes from Acidobacteriota bacterium, assembly GCA_018001935.1. Taxonomy (NCBI): domain Bacteria; kingdom Pseudomonadati; phylum Acidobacteriota; species Acidobacteriota bacterium. Next base: position 12,175 of record JAGNHB010000076.1, on the reverse strand, counting down.
CGGATGGCGGGGCACTACCTCAACGTCCTGCGGGCGCTCGCCTCGGGCGGCAACCCCCGTGTCCGGGACGTGGGGCTCCTGTCGGCGGCGGAACGGGACACGGTCCTTTACGCGTGGAACGAGACCCGCTTCGACTACCCCCGGGAGAAGACCCTCGTGGAGGTCTTCGAGGAACAGGTGCGCCTCGCCCCGGAGGCGACCGCCCTCGTGTACGAGGGGGAGCGGCTCAGCTACCGGCAGCTGAACGAGCGGGCCAACCGGCTGGCCCGCGCCCTCCGGAGAGACCACCGCGAGTGCCTCGGCGGGGAGATCGCCGGGGACACCCTGGTCGGCCTCTACCTCGAGCGCTCCGTGGACCTGGTCGCGGGGATTCTCGGCATCCTGAAGTCGGGGGCGGCTTACGTGCCCTTCGACCGTGCCGACCCGCCGGAGCGTCTCCGCTTCAAGGTGAAGGACTGCGGCTGCCGCCTGGTGGTGACCTCCTCGGCGTGCCTCGCCGAGCTGGTGTCCCTGGCGGACCTGGACGTCACCCCCGTCGCCCTCGACGCGTACCGGGACGAGATCGCGTCCTTCGCGGGGGACGACCCGCCGCACGTCAACGGGCCCCGGGACCTGGCCTACGTGATCTACACCTCCGGTTCCACCGGCACCCCCAAGGGCGTCCTGCTGGAGCACTACGGCGTGGTGAACCTGGTCATGTCCCACAGGCGGAGCTTCGGGCTCGGGGCCGGCGCCCGCGTCCTGCAGTTTGCCCCCGTGAGCTTCGATGCCTCCGTCTCCACCCTCTTCTGCGCGCTGCTCACCGGCGCCTCGCTGCACCTGTGCACCGAGGAGACCCGGAAGGACGCCCGGGCGCTGGCGGCGTACCTGGCCGCCGAGCGCATCACCCTGGCCGACCTGCCGGCCAAGCTCCTCGAGTTGCTGCCCCGGGACGTTCCCCTCCCCGACCTGCGGCACGTGATCACCGCCGGGGAGGTGTGCAACGCGAAAACCATGGACCACTGGGGCGGCCGGGTGGCCCTCCTCAACGCCTACGGCCCCACGGAGGCCACCGTCTGCGCCACCTTCGCCCGGCACGCGCCGGGCGACCGCAACACGGACATCGGGCGGCCCATCGGCAACAAGCGGGTGTACGTGCTCGACCCGGGGCTCAACCCCGTCCCGCCGGGCGTGCCGGGCGAGCTGTACATCGGCGGGGACGGCCTGGCCCGCGGTTACCACAACCGTCCCGAACTGACCGCCGCCCGCTTCCCGGACGACCCCTTCCGGGTCGAGACGGGGCGCCCGGACGTGGAACGGCGGATGTACCGGACCGGCGACCTGGTCCGCTGGACGCCCCGGGGGACCCTGGAGTTCATCGGGCGGAACGACGACCAGGTGAAAGTGCACGGGTACCGGATCGAACTGGGAGAGGTCGAGCAGAAGCTGTCCGCCCTCGAGCCGGTCACGCTCTGCGCCGTCAAGGTGATCGAGCGCGACGGGCGCCGGCACCTGTGCGCGTGGTACGCGGCCTCCCGGCCCTTCCCCCCCGCGGAGGCCCGGGAGGGCCTGGCCGCCCTGCTGCCGGACTACATGGTCCCCTCCTTCTTCGTGGAGATGGACCGTTTCCCGCTGAACGCCTCCGGCAAGATCGACCGCGGGGCCCTGCCCGACCCCGCCACGGCGGCCGCCCCCGGGAGCTGCGATGCCCCCCGGGATGCCCTCCAGGAGCAGCTCTGCGCCATCTTCCGGCAACTGCTGGGACTGGAGTGCGTGGGCACCCGGGACGACTTCTTCCGGATCGGGGGCGACTCCATCCTGAGCATCCAGCTGAGTTCGGCGCTCCGCGACGCCGAGCTGGAGTGCTCCGTCAAGGACATCTTCCGGAACCCCACCGTCGAGAAACTGGCCCAGTTCCTCGGCGCCGGCCGCTCGGCGGCGACCCCGGTCGTCGCGGAGCAGGGGCCCCTGGACGGTGAGTTCGGTCTGCTGCCGATCCAGCGCTGGTTCTTCCGCCAGGCGGAGAGCGGCGAAATCCCCCGGCGCCACCACTGGAACCAGTGCTTCCTGGTCCGGACGCCCGAACTGGAACCGGCGGTCGTCACCCGGGCCCTCGGGGCGCTGGCGGCGCAACACGACATGCTCCGGGCCACCTTCTCCGGGGACCGGCAGCGGTATCACCGGGACATGCCCCTCCCGGAACTGAAGGTCCTGGACCGGCGCGGCCTGTCCGATGTCGATCTCCAGGAGGTGCTCACGGGCTGGCAGAGCACCTTCGACCTCGAGCGGGGCCCGCTCTGGCACTGCGGGTACGTCCACGGGTACGACGACGGGAGCGCCCGGCTGCACTTCGCCTTCCACCACCTGGTGGTGGACGCCGTGAGCTGGCGCATCCTGGTGGAGGACCTGCAGCGGCTCGTCCGGGGGGAAGCCCTCCGGGAGAAGACCAGCAGCTACCGCCAGTGGGTGCGCGTCGTCGAGGGCTACCCCGACGGCCACCCGGACGAGCGGGCCTACTGGGAGCAGGTCCTGGCCTCCCTGCCGGACTACCGCCGAACCCTTAACGATCCCGGGCCGCCCCTGGACCGGGAGGTCCGGCTGGAACGGGACGAGACGCACCGGCTGATCCACGAGGCGCCGGGAGCGTACGGCGCCGGGATCAACGACCTGCTGCTGACCGCCCTGGCCCTGGCGCTGCGGGAGTGGCACGGCGGCGACCGCCAGGGGGTCACCCTGGAAGGGCACGGGCGCGAACCCATCGACCCCGCCATCGACCACAGCCACACCGTGGGCTGGTTCACCACCCGCTACCCGATGGCTCTCCCGCTGCGGGAAACAGTGGGAAGGAGCCTCGCGGAGATCCAGCGGACCTTGCGCCAGGTCCCCTGCAAGGGTCTGGGCTGGGGGGCGTTCAGCGAGGCGGCGCGGGATGCGTCGGACACGCGGTTGGCAGACGCCGGGCTGCCCCCCGTCACCTTCAACTACCTGGGGCAGCTGGAAAGCGGCGCCGGTGAGGCTTTCTGGCAGCTGACCGCGGAACCCCCGGGGCGCGGGTCCGCCCCCGAGAACCGGGACGACAGCCGGATCGCCGTCAACGGGTTCGTGGCGGAGGGGGCGTTGCGCTTCCACGTCGCGGCGCGACTGGAGGCGGCGGACGCCGACCGCTTCGCCGAGGCGTTCGGGAACGCCCTGCGGGATATCATTCGGCACATCCCGGAGACCGCGTCCCGGGGGACGCACCCGGACCTGGACGCCCCCGAGTTTGAGTACATCCCCACCCTCGCCCTCAACGCGGACGCCGACACCGACCGGGTGATGATCGTCATCCACCCCGACTCGGGCTACGAGGCCTACATGGCCACCCTCTACCCCGCGTTGCCCCGGGACGTCCACGTGATCCTGGTGGACAACTTCTACCGCAAGCGCTACCTCCGGGACGGGGTGGTCGCCGGGCAGGTCCCGTTGCACGGGTTCGGGGACCTGGCGGACCACTACGTCCGGGTCCTGACGACGGAGCACGGCGCGCTGCTGTCCCGGTCGGAGTGCGGCGTGGCGGGTTACAGCTTCGGGGGCCCCATCGCCCTCGAGGTGGCCGCCCGGCTGAAGTCGCGCGGCATCCGGGTCCGCCGGCTGTACCTGGTCGACCCGCTCATCCCCGGCCTGCTCAGGGCGCACCGCGACCTGCCCTGCTCCGAGTGGTACGAGGGCTATTCCCCGGGGCCCGCCACCGTCCCCGTCACCCACTTCCGGTGCACGGTCCCCGACCCGACGCTGCCGGGTTACGCCGAGTACTTCACCGACCCCGCGGGGTACTCCCTGCGGCCGATCGCCGACGACCTGGAGGAGGTCCCCGTGGAATGCCCCCACCTGGACATCCTTCGTCACGCCCCGTTCCTGCGGGCCTTCGGCGACCGCGCCCGGGCGGACTTCGGGACCCTGCCGCCGGCGCCCCGCGCCCCGGTCGCCCCCTCCCTCCCGGGCGACGACCTGGAACGCCAGGTCCGGGACATCGCCCGGACCGTCCTGGAAGCGGGCGACGGGGTGGGGATCGACCGCTCGGAAAGCCTCTTCCTGCAGGGGTGCACCTCCCTCCGGACCCTGTCACTCCTGGCCCTGGTCAACCAGAAGTTCGGCCTGGACCTGTCGTTGGCCGACGTCGCCACCCGGTTCTCCGTCGCCGGTTTGGCGGAAGCCGTCCGGGACGCCCGGGCGGGGGAACCGCCCGGGGACGCGTGGAAGCCCGTGGAGTTCGAGCCCCGGGCCCCCGGGGCGCCCAACCTGTACGTTTTCCCGGGCCTCATCGGGTCCGTGGGTTCGTACTCCACCCTGTGCCTCCGCCTCTCGGAGCGGTTCCGGGTGGTTTTCCTCGAGCCGAAGGGGATGTACGGCACCATGGTCCCCTTCGCCTCCCGGGAGGAGGCCCTCACCCGCTACGTGGGGGAGATCACGCGGCGGGACGCCCCGGGGTCCCCGCTCTACCTGGCCGGGCACTCCGTGGGGGCGGTCCTTTCCCTGGACGTGGCCCTGCGCCTGGAGGACCTCGGGTATGCGCACGTCAACCTCATCAACATCGACGGCTATCTGCACAAGATCCACAGCGTGACGGAGTCCCTCGGAACCGAGGACATGGATGCCGCCCTGGTGGACGTCGTCCGGGTCTTCTTCGCCCCGGGGGCGGAGGCCACGCCCGCGGACCGGGAGCAGGACCCGCTCCGGCGGATCGCCGCCATGCTCTTCCCCCGCGGGGACGTGAGCCGGGACCACGCCCTGCGGGTGGCCCTGGGCTACCGGAACATCTGGCGCCAGCAGCTCGGCGAGATGCTCGCGTACGAGGAACCTCCCCGGAAGTTCGGGGGCGCCGCACTGCTGTGCGCCGCCCGGGGGACCCGGGAGGAGGTGGCGCGGATCACCCTGCAGTCCTGCCAAGACCGCTACGCCCGGGACGTCACCGTCACCGGGGTCCCGGGGGACCACCTGAGCTGCATCACCGACCGGGGTCACGTCGAAGCGCTCTGCTCGGCCGTCTTCGCCTGGGCGGAGACCGGGGCGTGCCCCTGAGGGCCTGTTCCGGGGGCCGGGCAGCGCGTCCCCGATCCCGGCCTGTTCCGGGGGTCCACCGGCGGCCCGGCGCTCCCCGCGAAGGCGGGGGATGAACCCACACACGGAGGAGTACTAGAATGATCAATTATCGTTTCGAGACCGAAGCGGACGGCCGGACGCTGATCCTGGGCCTCGAGGGCGAATTCGACACCGCGGGCGCCCAGGTCGTCCAGGACCAGCTCGAACCCGCCGTGGGCCCGGAAGTGTGCCGGATCGTGTTCGACCTGTCCGGGGTGACGCTGATGGCCAGCTCCGGGCTGAGGGTGATCTTCTTCGCCCGGGACAAGATCCGGCAGGGCATGAAGGTGGAGTTGCGGGGGGCCCGGGACCTAGTGGCCAAGGTGATCCGGATGAGCGGGATCGGCCAGTTCGTCGATGTCGTCTGAGTGCCGCCGTGACCGCCCTTTTTCCCGCGGAACTGGGCCGGTTCCCGGAGATGACCGCCTTCATCCGGGAGGGCCTGGCCGCGCTGGGGGCCGGCAAGGACGTGCTGGACACCGCCCATGTCGTCGCCGACGAACTGATCGCCAACGTCATCCGGCACGCCTACCCCGACGCGCCCCCGGTTGCCGACGGCGGCGGGCGTCCCCTGTGGATCACGGTCGGCGGCGGCCCCGGCCGTTTCCAGGTGGAGATCGCCGACCGGGGTCGCCCCTTCAACCCGCTCTGTCCCGAAGGCGGGCCTCCCGGCAAGGGGGGGGCCCGGGGCGGCTTCGGCCTCTCCGTCGTGAAGGGCCTGGCCGACGACCTGCGGTATGAACGGACCGGCGGTGAGAACCGCGTGACCTTCACCCTTGCCGCGAAGTGAGCCCGTATGCCATTCAAACCGATCGTCACGAGACCTTCCATCAAGGCCGGGACCCTGGGACTACTGGCCGTCGTCCTCCTTCTGTGCGCACTCGGCTACCTGGGCATCCAGGCCTACACCCGCTCCGGCGTGTCGGACGTCTTCACCCGCTCCATGGACGACCTCGACGACTTCGAGGGCCTGGCCGGCCGGCAGCTCAAGAACGCCATCGTCACGGAACTGGTCTTCTCGGACCTGAAAGCCTACGCGGACCTCATCGGGCAACGGGTCGCGGAGGCCCGGGTCACCCCCGCCCCGGGCGCTTCGCCGGCCGGGCGCCGGGCCGCCGGGGACCCGCCCGCCGCCCCCGTGCCGGAACCCGACCTGCACGCCGTCCTGTCGCACGTGCTGGATGTGGAGGCGTACCGGCCGGGCTTCCTCTTCGTGGTCGACCGCTCCGGCCGGGTCCTGGTGACGGAAGGCCTCTCCAGGGACCCCTTCGAGGCCCGTTTCACGGTTGGCCGGCCCCTGCTGGGACCTCCCGGGGACCCGCTGTCGGAAACGGTCGGTTCCATCCTCCGTTCCGACCGGGACGGCGGGGCCCGCGAGTGCACCCTCTCGGGCCGGGACTGGCTGTTCCTCTACTACGGGATGCCCAAGCTCCGGTGCACGCTGGTCAAGGTCCTGTCGAAGGATTTCCTGGCCGGGCAGGTCCGGGAAGCCGGCGCGCGGATCGCCGGGCACGTCGCCGCCATCCGCGGGAAATTCGCTTCGCTTTACGACCGGATCCGGGTCGTCGCCCTGATGGTGTTCGCGGCCGTGCTCGCCGCGGGGTTTCTCATCGGTTCCACCCTGGCGAGGGCCGTCACCCGGCCGCTGGTCCGGCTGACCGAAGCGGCCCGCCGTCTCGGCCGCGGGGACCTCGACCAACGCATCGACATCCCTTCCGGCGGCGAGATCGGCGAGCTGGCCGCGAGCTTCAACGCCATGGCGGAAGACCTGAAGGTCCACGTCCGGCAGCTGGCCGAGTCCATTGCCGCCCGGGAGGCCGTCGAAGAGGAGATCCGGCTGGCCGCCCGCATCCAGCGCGCTTCGTTGCCAGCCGACTTCCCCGCCTTCGCCCCGGGCGCCGAATTGGACCTGGCGGCCTGCCTGGAACCCAGCCGGGTCGTCAGCGGCGACTTCTACGACCACTTCTTCCCGGACGAGAGCCGCCTGTTCTTCGCCATCGGCGACGTTTCGGGCAAGAACGTCTCGGCCGCCCTCTTCATGACCACCGTCAAGGTCCTCCTGAAGAAGTACGCCCTAATGGGGTTGAGACCCGACGAGATCCTCCGGAACGTCAACGACACCCTCGCCCTCGACAACCGCGCCTGCATGTACGCCACGGTCTTCTGCGGCTTTCTGGACCTGTCGACGGGCCGGCTGGAGTACTGCAACGGGGGTCACCCCCACCCCCTGCTCCGCCGGGGGGGCGCGTTCGACTTCGTCCGGGCGAGGGCCAACATGCTCGTCGGCTTGACCGGAGAAGCGCGCTTTGAGGCGGAGTCCCTCGAACTGGACGCGGGAGGGGCCCTGTTCGCCTACTCGGACGGGGTCACGGAAGCCCGGGGCCCGGGCGGCGAGCAGTTCTCCGAAGAGCGGCTCCGGGCGGCCCTGCTCGAACTCCCCGGGGAGTCGACGGCCCGGGAGATCGTGGAGGGCGTCCGGCGGGCGGTGTCCGACTTCACCGGCGTCGGGGAGCGCTGCGACGACCTCACGATGCTCTGCATCCGGTTGCCGGAGAAAGCGTTGCCCGGGTAAACCGGCAGAGGGGCCGAAAGCACGCAAAACGCAACCAGGGTTTCACCATAAAAAGGCTGCAACGGTTCAAGCCGGGGGGGCGATCACGGCCGCTTCGTGCGGCCGAACAGGGCGTTCAGCAGGATGGGGACGGAGAGGGCCACGGCCAGCAGGGCCGCGCGCTGGAAGCCCCGGACCGCCAGGACGGACGGGGCCGCCGGGCCCGCCGCCCCCAGGGCGAAAACCACCTGGAACACGGCCACCCCCAGCAGGGCGCCCACGTTGTTGATCACGGCCAGGACCCCGGAGAGAACGCCCCGGACGCCCGGTTCGGCCCGTCCCATAATGAAGGTGACGTTGGCCGTGAGGAAGAAGGCGAACGAGACGCCGAACACCGCGAAGGCGGCGACGACGTAGGCCAGGGGCGTCCGGGCGTCGCAGAAGAGGAACAGGGACGTCCCGACGAACAGGCCGGCCCCCGACAGGCTGGTGATCAGCCGGGGGCTGCGCTTGTCGGACAGGTAGCCGGCCAGGGGGCTGAACACGAAGATCGCGGCCGGCAGCGCCATGAGCACCAGCCCGGAACGGTCGGACGCGAGGCCTTTCACCACTTCCAGGTAGTACGGGAAAACGAACAGGAGGCCGTCCAGGATCAGGAGGACCAGGAGGGCCGACAGGATCGCCATCCCCGTGGCGGCGTCCCGGAAGATCGCCGGGGCCACGAGGGGGTGGGGGAAGGTCCGCTCCCGGACGACGAACGCCGCGGCGCAGGCCAGCGTGACGCCGAAGAGCGCGAGCGGCAGCGGGGCGACCCAGCCGGACTGCTGCCCCAGCTGCAGCGCGGAGACAAGAGAGAGCAGGGCGAGAAGGCTCAGCACCGCGCCCCGGGTATCCCAGGGGGTCTTCTCCGGGCAGGCCGGACGCTCCCGGCGCAGGTGCTTCCAGGAGAGGAAGAGCCCCGCCAGGCCGAAAGGGACGTTGAGCAGGAACAGCCAGTGCCAACTGGACGCCTCGAGGATGTAACCGCCCACGGGGGCCCCGATGGCGAAACCGACGCTGGACAGCACGCTGGTGAAGCCGAAGGCCCGTCCCCGCACGTTCTCGGGAAGGTTCGACGCGATGAGGGCGCAGTAGGTGGCGCAGAGCATGGTGCCGCCCACCGCCTGGACCACGCGGAACGCCACCAGGGCCCCAAGCCCCGGCGCCAGGCCGCAGAGGACCGAACCCAGCGTGAGCACCGCGTACCCCGCCATGAAGACGCGATCCGTGCCCACCCGGTCGCCCAGTTTTCCGAAGATCAGCGAGAAACCGGCCATCACCAGGAGGTAGGCCACGACGACCAGGGAAACGTCCGCCGTGTCCGCGTGAAAGGTCCGCGCCAGGGTGGGCGTGGCGATCATGACGATGCTGCCGTCCAGGTTCCCCAGGAACGGGGCCAGGCCGATGGCGAGGACGACAAGCCCGTAACGGGCGGGTTTCGGTTCGGGGTCTGCCGTCAGGTTCATTCGTTTATCTTAACCCGGACAAACCGGAAGAGGGAACCCCTAAGAAAGACAAGCCTTCAAAAAACATTGAAATCCAGGAGTCCGGACCTTTTTTGCGCTCTTTGTGTTCTTTGCGTGTCTTTGCGTTCTTTGTGGTTTGATGGGTCCGGGCTTTTTAAGCCTGTTGACCCCGTAAAAAGTCGCGAAAGGGAGATTTCCCGCGAATAAATCGCATAGGCGCGAATTTATAACACGAATAATATCTGTGTTTTATTGATTTCTTCTTCGCGTTCATTCGCGTGATTCGCGGGCAAAAACGACTTTTCGCGGGAGTATCATAAAAGACAGGCCCCGGACCGGGGGGAACCGGTCCGGGGCCTGGGAAGGGGCCCGGGAGGGGCTACTGCCAGATCGGGGTCACCCCGAGCAGGCTCAGGAGCGAGCGGCCGCCGAAGTTGAGGTCGTTCTGGGGCTTCCAGGCCACGTCCACGGTGCCGACGTAGAGGTCTCCGAGGAAGCCTGTATCATCACCATACCAGACCACGAGGGCGCCGCTGGAGCTGTTGAACCACAGGAGGTCGCTCTGGAAGTCATGGTTGTAGTCGCCGATACCCGCGACCTTCCAATCGGTGCTTCCGTTGAAGCCGAAGGGAGCGGTCCCCTTGAGGTGGGTCTCGTCGCAGAACCAGATCGTCAGGTCCCCCGTGGTGGTGTCACGTAGAAAGAGGTCGGCCTTGTAGTCCCGGTCCGCGTCGCCGATCCCGACAACCTTCGTGTCTGCGGCCAGGTTGCCGGGTGTCATTCCGCCCAGGTAGCCATTTTCGTTGACGAACCAGGCAGAAAGGTCTCCGGTCACAGTGTTCCGCCAGAAGATGTCGGCCCGGCCGTCCAGGTTCAGGTCGCCGGTGCCCAGCACCACCCAGTCGGCATCGACGGTGCGGAGGTACTTCTCGAACTTCACCACCCCCCCGTCGGCGCAGTACCAGATCACGCAGTCGTGGGTGGTCGTGTTGCGCAGCAGCAGGTCGGCCTTGCGGTCCGCGTCGAGGTCGGCCACGGCCGCGATCTGCCAGCCCGTCGGGATGGCCCCGTGAGAGAAGTCGGCGGAGTGCCCGGCCGCGTTCATCTTCCAGACGGACGTCACGCCGGTGGAGGCCTGCCGCCACAGGATGTCCGCGTACCCGTTGCCGTCGAAGTCCGCCACGCCGGTCAGCTGCCAGTCCGTCCCGGTCACCAAACCCATATCGGGTCCTTGGGCGGCGCCTGAGTAAGAGATTAGCCAACATGTTAGTTCCTTGGATGTTTCGTGCCTCAGGAGGATGTCGGTGAAATTGTCGATGTTCAGATCAAAGGGGGCCCGGGGCAGCGCGAAGAACTCATCCGCTCCGATGTCCGGGTGCGTTATGTCGCGGGTGTCCCCGTCGAAATCCGTGGTGTACCCGAAAATGGGGATGCCAGTGTTGTCCGCGAAAAGGCAGGAGTCAGGGACGAGGTGCAGGTCACCGATGACGTTGTTGCTGTCTTCGAAATCCACCATGTGATGCCCGGCCATGCCGGCGGCCGTATCACTCCTTGAGTTCTGGTCCCGTCCCCCGGCTTGCCATGTCTCAAAGCTCACTCCCGCACTGCCGTCGTACATGAAGTTTGCCGGGATGGTGTCGCCGGTCCCCGCACAGGCGTTGTAGTCTGAGGTGAAAGTCCCCGAAGTAAACTTGCCTAGAGCATAATGCGATCCAATTCCGGTAGTGCGGGCGTTGTAGGCGATGTTGTTCTTCACGGTCATCGCCGTAGGCCCCATCTGAACGATCCCCCAGGTTGGGTTCAGCGCCGAGGTGAGGTTTCCGCCGAGGTAAACGGTGTTGAAATATACGTTTGTCACGTTACCCGCATAACCACGATCGCAAATGCCATAGAACGTGCAGTTATCAGTGATATCTGGAGCGAGGGTGATCATGTTGTTGACGATATCGACCGGGGTAATTGATCCGGATACGCCATTGTTGAATATGCCGCACAGCTCCGAATCAAAAGAAGATGTAGTACCGAAACCATAAATGTGGTTGCCGGTGACAAGAGTTCTGACGTTGCCGGGATGATCTACATGGATGGCATGGATTGGTCCGGAAGATGTCGCAGAGAGGTTGAAAATGCTGTTGCCCGAGATCGTCTGGACGCCGTCCGCTCCGGGAGCGTTGATCCAGATTCCGCAAGTGATGCTTGTGTTTGACGTGGAGAGGTCATGAATTAAGTTGTCGCTGATGGTGTTGGTTCCCTTGGCGTTCAGGTCGATCGCTGTCATCGCGGTGGATCGGGCAACATCCTGGGTGATGGTGTTGTTGGTGATCGTCCACTGATCTGAGGATGAAGAACTCGACGAGTAGATTGCTCTGAAGGAGAAATTTCTCATGATGTTGCCATTGATCGCGATGTTGCTATTGGAGTAGCTTATCCCGGTACTATAAATCAGATACAAGGGCACACCGTCGGTATCGGAGCGATCACGGATGATGTTGTTCTCTATAGTGTTGTAGTCGTTGCCATCCGAGGCAGGTGTATCGAAACGGATAACGCCTACCGACGCCCCCTCGACAGTACAGTTTCGGACGATGTTGTGGGTGGCGTCTGCGCCGAAATAGAACGTTCCGTGGGAAACGTTCGTACTGCGCAGGAGAAGGGAGGATCCCCCGCTGTTGACGCCGTCGAAGATCACCCAGTCGGCGCCGTTGAGGTAGATCAGGCCGTTGGCGGCGGGGTTGCCCTCGATCACCACGGCCACCCCGGCGGCGGGCCGGATGGTCAGGGCGTTGGTGGAACTCGCCCCGGCGTTGGCGTTGATGGCGATGGGGATGGTCTCACCGGGGTAGCTCGTGTCCAGCAGGGTGAACAGCACCGGCCCGGTGATGGGCGCGGCGTTGTAGGTGTTATGTCCCTTTCTCTGAGCCCGCTATAGGAAGGGAAAATCCCGCGATCGGTTACCGGTGGCGAGAAACAGGAGGTAAGGGAAAGGGAGAGTTTTCACCACCGACCGGGTCGATGAGGCGGA
>JAGNHB010000075.1 GCA_018001935.1 Acidobacteriota bacterium | reverse complement strand
TTTCTCCGAATCTCGTCCTGCAATCCCATCATGATCTCTTGTGCATTGGTGATGTGTAGTTTTCTCATGCCTCCTATAGTATCACGTCCCTTTCTTATGCGCAATTATTTATGTCGCTGTGTATAACGCTATCATAACCTTCTCTTATCCAGGCACCTGCAATATATCCAAGTACATTTCCACCGGAAAAGTTCGGCTTCCATTGACTCCCCATTGAACCCCAACCTTGGCGGATTCCATTACCAAACTCTATCCCTTCCATAATTAGTCCAGTCACCGGATTGTCTCTCCAAGTGAAATCAACCCCAAATTCAACAACATTAATTGTTAAGTCTGCCATATCTATAGCAAGGTCCGTTGCACCACCTGCACTCGGATTCCGAGCAAAATCCAAGGCACTGTGACCAAAATCCACAATTGACGTAACTAGTTCCCATGTATCGAACGCTGCCTTGAAAATATTGGTGCCTGTAGGATCAACGTTAACCATAGGATTATTTTTTGCATAACTATATCGATTAAGAGATTGAGGATCGCCAAGAACACCTCCAATTTCATCCTGGCTTAAAAACGTCCTTGTATTAGGATCATAAAATCTCGCCCGCATGAAATACAGGCCATTTCTCTCCTGTGTCACACCGAACTTCCCAGTGTAAGTAAAAGGATTCTTGTGCGGTCCTGAATAACGACTTATCTCACCGAAAGGGAGATAGGCATAACTGTCTGTAACAGAACCATAGAGGTCGGTTAAAGCCACAGTGTTTCCCAATGGGTCGTAATGGTAGAAACTTCGTTCACCTACTGTTTCGTCAATACTGTATTGAAGACCATCGCCATAAATATAGTAACGCTTTATAGAATTCTCTGGTGTTAATTCCGCCAGGATGGATTCCATCTCACCGGTCTGGTCCAGAAGATAGCGGGTTTGAACGCCGTTTTCTGTGGTGGCAATCCGCTTCCCATCACTTGTGTAGAGATAGTCCCATTCGTCGGATCCTGAAGTTACATGTGTTAGGCGACTGTTGAAATCATAGAAATACTCAATAGAGTTATAACCGTCGAAGGCTGTAAGTCGATTGCCGTTGCCGTCATATGAGAACGCGGTTGAATTATTCATAATTACCTGGTTGCCATCGTTGACAGTAAAAATTTGGTCGACTTGAATCGGCGGTTCAGGCAGAAGCGGTTGGAGGATAGAGACCCCTGTCGGGTTCCCATTCGGATCTAAAATATAGTGATAACTTGCAATTACAATTCCACTAGAAGTTTTGTCTTCCTTGCAAGTTATACGACCAACTTCGTTGTAAGAATATGTGACAGTATTTCCATTACCCATTATTTGGCTGCTCAAACGGTTGGTATTATCATAAATGTAAGTGGTGGCAGTTCCACCCCAGTCTTGGACTGAAACTACTCGATCCATGGCATCAAAAATGTAGGTGACTCTGCGGTTACCTGGATAGATAAGACCATTCCGGTTACCATCGGGGTCATATGTGTAGCCTACAGTCAAGCCAAAGGGATCAGTTACTGAGGCAACTTGGTCGAGAAGATCGTATGTGTAAGTTGTGGTGCCAGTAGAATCTATCACTCTCAGACGATTACCTCTGGCATCGTACATGTAAGCAACTGTTGTCAGATCAGGGAGGGTCATCTCGGTGACTCGACCCAAGGGATCATGTGTGTAGGTTGTAGTGCCATCAGCGTTGCTTAATGTCAACAGATTCCCCGTAGCGTCATAATTGCGAACTACTGAATTGCCTAAAGGGTTAGTCTCTGTCAAAGGGCGATTTAAGCGGTCATAGGTGTATACAGTTTCCATCCCTCGTGTATCTATTATCGAAATCCTATTCCCGATGGCATCGTAAGTTGAAGATGCACTGCCAGTGATAGGATCGGATACAATCAACAAGCGATCCAAGATGTCGTAAGTATAGGTTGATTCGCTTCCCTTTGAATCGCTAACTCTTACTATTCTTCCGAGAAGGTCATAAGTGGTAGTGTTAGAATTCCCCAGAGCGTCAGTTACGGTCACCATTCGGTCAAAGGCATCGTAAACAAATTGAGTGATTGCACTTTGGGCATTTGTAGACTTTATCTTGTTGCCATTAAAGTCATATTCTAAGTTCGTACTATTACCCAAAGGTTCTTCAGATCGAATAATACGATTTAGAGCGTCATAAATGAAGGTGGTTTGGTTGCCACGTGCATCGAATGTCGCGGTCTTGTTTCCATTAGCGTCATACTCATGGCGCACCACGTTCCCCAGGGCGTCGATTTCCTGGATGACGTTGCCGACGGCGTCGTAGACGATGGTGGCGGTGGCGTTGCGGGCGTTGGTGACCCCGGAGCGGCGGCCGAGGCCGTCGTAGTAGTAGTGCTCGATCCCGCCGAGGGCGTCGGTCTTGGTGACCAGCTGCCCCTTGGCGTCGTAGGCGAAGGTGGTGGGGTAGAGGTTGGCGTCCACGTGGAGGACCTTGTTCCCGTTCACGTCGTACGTGAACTGGGTGCGGTTGCCGAGGGCGTCGGTGACCGAGACCAGCCGGTCCATGGCGTCGTACTCGTAGGCGGTGGCCCGGCCGAGGGGGTGCTCCTCCATCACCTTCCGGCCCACGGCGTCGTAGGTGTAGGTGCTGGTGTTCCCCATCGCGTCGATGACGGCGACGAGGTTCCCGAAGGTGTCGTACTGGTTGGTGGTGGTCCGCTGGAGGGGCGTCCCCGTCGCCTCGGTGACCGTCAAAAGTTTCCCCGTCACGGGGTCGTAGGTGTAGGTGGTCCTGGCCACGGTGGGGTCGCTGGTGCACGAGCCCGCCGGCACCGCCCCGCAGGCGTAGCTCGCCAGGAGGTTGCCGTTGGCGGGGTCGTACGCGAAGACCGTGGTATGGCCCAGGGCGTCGGTCTTCGTCAGGGGGTTGTTGTCGGCGTCGTAGGTGGCGGCGGTGACGCGGCCCAGGGGCTCGGTCTTGGTGAGGACGTTTCCCCGGTCGTCGTAGGCGTAGGTGGTGGTGTTGCCCCGCTTGTCCTTGGCGCTGGCCATGTTGCCCCGCTCGTCGTAGGTGCGGTAGGAGGAGTAGCCGCGCCCGTCCTTCTCCTGGACCAGGCGGAGGTGGCTGTCGAAGGTGTGGTAGCTGCTGTTGCCTTCCGCGTCGATGATGGTGGTGGTCTTCGTCGGGACGTCGTAGACATAGCGGGTCTCGTTCCCCAGGGCGTCCCGCTGGCAGGTGACCACGGCGCGGGCGGGGTCGTAGGTGTTGGTGAGGACCACCGTGCCGTCGGGGGCCTTGAGGGTGAGGAGCTGGTGGTTCTCGTCGTAGGTGTAGCGGGTGGTCTGGCCGGCCATGTCCGTGGCGGCGACCAGGTTGCCGCTCACGTCGTAGGCGAAGGAGACGGAGCGGCCGATGGGGTCCAATACGTTGGTGATGCGGTTGGCGGCGTCGTAGGAGAGGGTGACGGGCCGGCCGGCCGTGTCGGTGACGGCGGTGAGGTTGCCGCCGGTGTAGGCGAAGGCGATCGTGTTCCCGAACTCGTCCACCACGGCGGAGAGCTTGCGGTCGAGGTTGAAGCGGTACTCGACCCGGTCCTTGCGCTTGAGGGTGAAGGTGGTGTCGGGGTTCTTGACCAGGGTGGTGTAGCTGCCGTACATGGGGGTGTAGCCGCCGGAGCCGTCGGGCTTCCAGACCTCGATCCGGCCGTCGCCCCAGCGCACCACGATCTCCCCCTCGGTCTCCTCGGTCAGGGAGATGTTGTAGCCCCAGGTCCAGCCAATTCCCAAGGGGCCGGCGGTCCGGTCCTGGGAGTTGTAGGCCCGCTCGAAGACGAAGGAGGGCCCGACGCCGGGGAGGGCCAGGTCCGACATCTTGTAGGCGAAGTTGCCCGTGGAGGTGTTCACCCCGTCGGCGCTGTAGCCGGCGCTGGTGTCCGTGCCGTAGACCGTGCCGTCCATGGTGAGGGTGATGTCGTGGGTCAGGGAGGTCTTGCAGAGCTTCAGCTTCGACTGGTAGGTGACGTAGCCCGGCTTGGGCGCCGTCACGGAGGCGATCTTGTACCACCCCACCGGCAGGCCCGTGAAGGCGTAGTGGCCGTTGAGGTCCGTGTTCGTGGACTGCCCGCTCTCCAGGGTGATGACCACCAGGGGCATGGGGGCGTTCTGCCGGGTGGCGTCCGTCACGGTCCCGGCGATCCCCAGGCTGCCCCCGCTGCAGATCTCGTAGGTCTCGCTCGCCACGGGGCCGGCGTTGCCGAGGGCGTCGGTGGCGTAGGCCTTGAGGGTGCGGTCGGTGTCGAGGTAGACCGGGGACTGGTATACCTGGGCGGTGGGGCTGGTGACGGGGTCGGTCTCGTCGAGGGTGTACTTGATGGTGGCGGGCTCGCTGGCGGTGACGGCCACGAGCTGCCCGCCCATGTAGGTGCCGCCGGTGGGGGAAATGCTGACGGTGGGGGCCCTGGTGTCCAGCAGGATGCTGTCCCACACCGGCCCGGACCAATACCCGTTGCCGCTCTTGAACCGGGCGAAGACCTTGCGCGTGCCGTCGATAGCCGGGAGGACCCAGGCCTTGGTAGTGGTGTAGGGCTCCGCCGCCGTCCACCCCACCCCGTTGTTGGAGAGCTGGACCTCGGTCACGCCGCTGGCGTGCCCGGCGATGAGCTGAAGGTTCACGTTCACGGAGGCCGTGGCCGCCGCGCCCTGGTTGATCACGATCCCACCCGTGGGGCTCAGGGAGTCCACGGTGACCAGGGGCCGGCCATGAACGATGTAGTTCTCGCTGACGGAGGTCTCAACAGGCTGGTCCGTAAGGAGATCAGACGGAACCTGGTAGATGGCCCCGCCCCGGAACCCGCTCCCTTGGCTCGCCACGACCTTCGGGATCGCGTAGTGAGCGCTTTGCATCCCCTCGGCAAAAGGGCCAGCGGTCGGCATGCATATCACAAGGACCATTGTCGCTGCTAGAAGCCGGGTTCCCAACTTCTTCTTAGGTTTCAGCGCAAGGATCTCATCGAAGGCAAATGTTTTTCTCTCTTTCACGTGAGAACCTCCAGAGATAAGGATAGAAAATCAGTGGCAAACCCTTATTGCCAAATCATTTTATCCTCATGATCCAAACAACGGAGTAATAACTAGGCTTTGTATCGACTGGAGATGTATAAAAATGATCAAAAAGCGCCCACTGAGTCGTCACCGAAACCCTAGCACCAGATGCATTCCACGATTCACTCCATCCATTTGATAAGGAGCCAGATGATGCCCCAATTCGATATCCATCACCTGATGATGAAATACTGTGATGCCACTGATGCTGGTGTGTTTCTGAGCCTCCTGAAGAACCAGATGATGATCCACCTCTTAAAAAACGAGGTGTGTTTCCAACTCCATTTAAATCTGGAATACTCTGCCCATTATACGGAGAGTTGGCATCAGCAAGGATTTGGCCATTACACTCAACCCAACCATCTGGTAACGCAGGTGTTCCTGTTAGTGATTTATTCCATGCAATTATCGAACCGATTGGAACTACTCCGATTTCAGAGCGGTAGCTGAATGCACTTGTGGTTATCCGCTGCCTGGGTGTCATCTCACTATCCGCCCCAATTTTGATGCCAAGATAAAGTTCATCTTGCTTAAAAACAAAAGATGAAAGAGCTTGCACAATGCCGAGTTGTGCGCTGAAGACACCATTTGTTACTGGTAAGGTCTGCACTTCAGACCAGAGCGCGGTGCCCCCGGAAAGAACATTATAGAGGCTGAAGGTGAAACTCACGGTGGTGTTGACCGGCACCCCGTTCTGGTCGTTCAACTGACCCTGGTAGCTGATGAGGGGGGGGACGGCCTGCACCGCTGCCGCCATCGTCACCACCATCGCCGCGAAACCGATCCACCGGACGTTCTTCCTTGACATGACTTCACCTCTCCGTGTTATCGCCGGGTGCGCCCGGATGGCGGGCCGGACCCGGCGCTGAATTTTCCGCCATTCTCAAACCCGATGGGGCCATCCCCGAAGTGGCGCAGGCTTCAGCCTGCGCGCAAAAACCAAACCCGAACGCCCCCGCCCAGGTTATGCCAACCAGGACGTGCGATACGGGAAAGCCTGAAATCCAGCCACCCGCACCCCGTCTGGCTCCCTTCCGAACCTCCTGCACACCCCGGCCTCGGGATAAACCTCGACCGCCTGCCGCAACCCTTCGCGCGGCATCCCGACCGTTCCGCCAACCCCTCTTATGAAACTCTGAGGTAAGTTAGCAAAGTGCCCCTGAACCTTCAAGCACTTTCGTCCGTTTCCTTGAAAATTTTTCCTTTCGCTACAGCCACACTGGAACGCCGATTTCGGGAGGGCCGCCCCGGGATCGAGGATCGGCGATTCGCGGCTTCCGCAGGCCCCGCCCCGCGTTATCCCCCGCCCCGAAGGCAGCGGGGGAATTTCGTCGCCCCGGAACCTTGCCGACAATGAAACCTGATGATCTCGCAAAAACGGGGAGCGTCGGAGCCGCGACCGTCAGGGAGCGGTAAAACTCTGATATTCTTACCGCTTGCTTACGCGCGCGGCTCTGACTGGTTACGGGTCGAAGGAACGGCGAACCCGGCGCCTTCGCTCACCGCACGCTTGATTGGTGAATCTTTCGAATTCGCGTGAATTCGCGGGGTTCGCGGGAAATGACCGGATCGCGACCCGGCTTCCGGATTTCTCCGTGCCTTTGCGCCTCTGTGAGAGAAATCCCGGAAGGATCTCTCACGGAGGCACAGAGGCACGGGGGGGGCGCAAGCGGGGAAGCATGCTCTCCGGCAGGAAATCCCTCTCGAACCGCTCCCGACCCCCGTCTCGAAAGCTCGTTCCCAAAATCGTGCGCGAATCGGCAACGAGTTTACTTTGAAGGTACCAGGCTTTCTCCGGGACTTCGCCGGGTGAAAGCGGCCTGGGAAGGCAACCGGAATCGACAACAGGTTGGCAAGAACGCATCCGCTAGAGCACCTACAGCCTACAGCCTTCAGCCCACAGCCTGACCCTTTGACATTCACAGCATTCCCGCCGGAATCGACCAGACGTCTTTCCGAAGGGGAAGCGCTTCGGTGGCCAGGCAGACCAGGGCGCCGATTCCCCGCGGAAGGCCGAGCCGGTCCAGCAGGGCGAATTGACGGACGGCGCGGGCGGAGGGTGACGCCGTCTTCTTCACCTCCACCGGGTGCAGTTTTCCGTCGGACTCGATCAAAAGGTCGA
Source organism: Acidobacteriota bacterium (assembly GCA_018001935.1). Taxonomy (NCBI): domain Bacteria; kingdom Pseudomonadati; phylum Acidobacteriota; species Acidobacteriota bacterium. Next base: position 18,888 of record JAGNHB010000075.1, on the reverse strand, counting down.
TCTCCTCCCCGTCCCGGTTCCGGAAATGGAAGAGCGGCGCCCTTTTACCGTTGTGCAGGTAGCTTTTCAGGATTTCGGCGAACACCCAGGATTCGAATATCGCCCCCGTCATGGCCCCCGCCTCGAGGGTTTCCGGGCTGGACCACCCCGTCAGGAAAGCGCACAGACCGCTGTCCAGGAAGTGGAGTTTCGGAGCCTTCACCAGGCGGAGGGTGAGGTTCGTGTGGTAGGGTTCCAGCAGGTGGACCATCCCCGACGCCTGGAGAATCGACAGCCACTTTTTCGCGGTGTTCACCGCGACGTCCGCGTCCCGGGCGAGGGCGGACAGGTTGAGGAGTTGGGCCGTCCGGGCCGCCACGGCGCGGAGAAACCGCAGAAAGGCCATCTCGTCCCCGACGTTCGCCAGGTCCCGGAGGTCCCGCTGAAGATAGGTTTGAAGGAGCGAGCCGTAAAAGAGGTCCCGGTCCTTGCCGTCATCGCCCGCGACGGCCGGGAAAGACCCTCGCCAGATGATCCGGTAGATGTCCATCAGCCGACGGCCTTTTTCCCTCGAAACCACCGCGGCGACTGTGGTATTTTCGCACCGCGCCGAAGGGCGGCGGGTGTCCGGCGTGACGCCGTCTTCCGGGGCGACGCAGGGGACCGCGGTGACCACGACAGCCAGGCCCGGTTTACCCGTGCATTTGCAAACCCATCCCCAAGGGAGGTCCGATGGCGTCGAGTCCCTTTGAAACCCGCTGGGCGGCGATGAAAGCCGAGGCGGACGGCTGGCTGGGGCGGCTCCTGCCCGGTGCGGACGAGCCCCCCGCGGTCCTCCACCGCGCCATGCGGCACAGCGTCTTCGCCGGGGGCAAGCGCCTCCGGGCCGTCCTGGTGGCCTCCACGGCCGAAGCGCTGGGCTTTCGGGAACCCGAGCGCTTCGCCCCCGCCGCCGCCGTGGAGATGATCCACACCTACTCCCTCATCCACGACGACCTCCCCGCCATGGACGACGACGACTTCCGGCGGGGCGTCCCCACCTGCCACAAGCTCTTCGGGGAGGCCCTGGCCATCCTGGCGGGGGACGCCCTCCTGACCCTGGCCTTCCGGGTCCTCGCCCTGCACCCCGAGGGGAGCGCCTTCGAGGGGGTCCGGGCGCGCGTCGTCGGCGAGATGGCGCTCGCCGCGGGGACCCCCGCGGGGATGGTGGCCGGCCAGGTGCTGGACATCACCGCCCCCGGCGGCGGCGGCGGCGTCGGCCTGCTCCGGGAGATCCACCGCTTGAAGACCGGCGCCCTCATCCGGGGCTCGGTCCGGTGCGGCGCCCTGCTGGCGGGGGCGGACGGGCCGGTGCTCGACGCCCTCACCCGTTACGCCGAATGGCTCGGGATGGCCTTCCAGGTGACCGACGACATCCTGGACGAGACCGCGACCCGGGAGGACCTGGGCAAGACCCCCGGCAAGGACGCCCGCCAGGCCAAGCTCACCTACCCTTCCCTCTTCGGCCTGGAGCGCTCGCGGGAACTGGCCGCCGAGTTCGTCGGCAACGCCGTCGGCGCCCTCGACGAAATCGACGACGCCGGGGATTTCGCTTTCCTTCGCCACGTGGCCCGGGCCGTCCTCGACCGTCGGTCGTGAAAGCGGCCGGGGGGAGCGCAGGGGATGTCACGTTCGACGGGGTCGTAAAAGTCGGGAAACGAACGGAAAGAGTCTGTAATGGAGAACAGGACACTCACGCGAGAATCGAAGTGAGTGTCCAGTCTTTCCGGTCCCAGGGACAGGCGGAGGGACGACATCCTTCGGGCCAGAACCGAATTGGCGCAACGTGCCCAAGCAACCGGTGTTTTTCGCTTGAATAACCCTGCCGGTTTCTCTACTCTCGTGGGGGGTTACTTGAAAATCGCCTCGTGCAGTCTTCGGTCGCCAGGAGGGACCATGACACGCAAACCGGTCGTCAGCGTCGTGGAGGATGACGGGGACATTCGCCGTTTGGTGGAAGACACCCTCGCCAGGACCGGCTTCCAGGCGCAGGGGCACCCCGACGGCGAGTCGTTTCGCCAGTCCCTGCGGCGAGGGAAACCCGACGCGGTGGTGCTGGACCTCATGCTCCCCGACGGCGACGGGCTCGAGATCTGCCGGTCCCTGCGGGTCTCGCCCCTGACCCGCGACCTGCCGATCCTGATCCTCTCGGCGAAGAGCGAGGAGATGGACCGGGTCCTCGGGTTGGAACTCGGCGCGGACGACTACCTGACCAAGCCGTTCTCCCCCCGGGAGCTGGCCGCCCGGGTCAAGGCCCTGCTGCGGCGGGGGAACCGGTCTTCGGGCGGGGCGGGACCGCTGGACATCGGGGGGGAGATCACCCTGGACCCCGAGGCTTTCGAAGCCCATGTCAAGGGGCGAAAAGTCGATCTGACGTCGACGGAGTTCCGGATCCTGAAGATCCTGGCGGAACGCAAGGGTCGGGTCTTTTCCCGCGATGAACTGCTGACCTGCCTGTGGGGCAGCGACAAGATGGTCCTGGACCGGACGGTGGACGTCCATGTAAAAAACCTCCGGGACAAACTGGGCGAGTCGGCGCGATTCATCCGGAGCATCCGGGGCGTCGGCTACAAGATCGAGGAGGCTGACCCATGAGAAACCGTTTCTTCTGGAAGATCGTGGCGCTTTCGACGGGGATCGCCGCCCTCTTCGGGGTGTTCACCCTGTGGGTGTCCTTCGTCGACATCCGTTCCGCCTGGATGGACGCCTCGGTTTCTCACCTGCGCTCCCTCTGCGTGTCCCTGGAGGGGCAGGTGACCCCCCTGCTGGCTGCGGGGCGGGAGGCCGAGGTCGACGCCTTGGCGAAGCGCCTGGGGCGGGAGCTGTCCGCCCGGATCACCGTCGTTCTCCCGGGGGGGAGCGTCGTGGCCGACACGGAGAAAGACCCGGGGGCGATGGACAGCCACGCCGACCGGGCCGAGGTGGCGGCAGCCATGAAGCTGGGCTCCGGCTCGGCGGTCCGGCACAGCCACACCCTGCACGAGGACCGGGTCTACGTGGCCTTGCGCACCCCGGGGCACGGCCCCCTGCAGGCCGTGATCCGGGCCAGCCTCCCGCTGGAGGAGGCGAATCGCCTGGCGGCCCGGTTGTTCTGGAAGATCGCGCTGTCGGCGGGAGTGGTCCTGGTGTTCGTTTTCCTGGCGGTGCTGTGGTTCTCGCGGCGCCTCGTCAAACCCGTTCAGCAACTGGTCCAGGCCGCGGAGAACCTTGCCGGCGGCAACTTCGACGCCCGGGTCGACCTCCCCGGCCAGGGCGAGATGTCGGAACTGGCCTCCGCCTTCAACGCCATGGCCGGGCACGTCCAGAAACTCTTCACCGAGGTCTCCCAGCGCAAGGAACAGCTGGAGATGCTCGTCTCGTCCATTCACGAGGGCCTGGCGGTCGTCGGGAAGGACAACCGCATCCTCCGCGCCAATGCCGCTTTCTGGACGCTGCTGGGGCTGAGGGACCGCGAGGGCATCGACAAGCCTTTCTGGGAGTCCGTCCGGGACGCCGAGTTCGCCGATGCGCTCCGGCGCAGCCAGGAGAACACCGACACCGTGAGCTGCGAGGTGACGCTGGAGAGCCGGGTTTGCCTGTGCAGCCTGACCCCCCTGCGCCTGGAGAACAGCACCGCGGCCCTCCTCGTGGACGTCACGGAGCGCAAGCGGGTGGAGAACCTCCAGAAGGAACTGGTGATCAATTTCTCCCACGAGTTCAAGACCCCCCTGACGGCCGTGCGCGGCTATGCGGAGACCATCGAGGACGAGGCGTCGGAAGCGCGCACCCGCGAGTTCGCCGCCACCATCCGGCGGAATGCGGAGCGGCTTCAGCGCATCACGGAGGACCTGCTCATGCTGGCGAGGCTCGACCGGAAGGAGATGGCCTTCAAGCCGGAACCGGTCAGCCTGGCGGAGGCGTTGGCCTCGGTGGAGGCGCTCTACCGGCCGGCCATGGCGGAGAAGGGGCTCGACTTCACCGTGACGGTCCCGCCCGACCTGCCGCCGGTGATGGCGGACCCTTTCCTGCTGGAGCAGGTTTTCGTGAACCTGTTCGACAATGCCGTGCGGCACACGGCCAGGGGGGGGATCCGGGTGGGCTGCGAGCGGCAGGGGAAGCGGGTGGAGATCCGTTTCGCCGATACCGGGGAGGGGATTGCGCCCGAACACCTGGGGCGGATCTTCGACCGGTTCTACGTGGTGGACGCGTCGCGGTCACGGCGGAAAGACGGGACCGGGTTGGGGTTGGCCATTGTGCGGACCATCGTTTTACGACACGGCGGGGAGATCGCCGTGGAGAGCCGGGTCGGGGAGGGGGCCACGTTCCGGATCGTGCTGCCGACGGCCAGGGGATGACGAAAGTTGCGAATGGCATGAATTCGGTTGCGCCCTGAGCTTGCTCTGGCGACGCGGCGGGAGGGGACGAGATCGTCTCGAGGGGGCCCGGCGGGGGTGAGGCACGCGTCACCTGGCCGGGCGGCCGTATTCTTCATCGATTCTTCACAGATCCTTCATCGCAGATTATCATTCCTTTCATAGGATGTAAACGTTCGGGGCACACTTCGGGCGACCGGGCCCGGCCTGTTGCCTCCCGGACCCGGCCATGGCGTGCAGGGGTCGATTCATGACGTTGCGTCCCGCATCCCGGGCCCGGGACGGGGCGACGGAGGACCAGCATGACGAGTCATCTTGAATTGTCGTTACAGCGTGACATGGAGCGGATCCGCGACCAGGTCCTGGCCATGGGCCAGATGGTGGTGAAATCCCTTCGGGATTGCATGGACGCCCTCGCCGGCCGCAACCTGAAACTGGCCTACGGGATCATTCTCCGGGACCAGCGCATCGACGAGCGGGAAAAAGCCATCGACCGTCTCTGCCTGGATTTCATCGTCCGGCAGCAGCCGGTGGCGGGCCACCTCCGTTTCGTCTACACGGCCATCAAGACCAACGCGGACCTGGAGCGCGTCGGCGACTACGCCGAGAGCATCGCCCGGCAGGTCCTCAAGCTGACCGACTTCCCCGACGAAACCCCGCCGCCCACCCACCGCATCATGGAACTGGCGGAGATGGCCATCCCCCTTCTCCACGACGCCGTCCACGCGTTCGCCAACCGCGACGTGAGCCGGGCCGCCGACGTGATCCGCAGCGACATGGCGGTGGACGACCTCCGCGCCCGCACCAACGCCGAGTACCTCCGCATGCACCAGGAAGGGTCCATCAGCCTGGAGGTGATGGACCCCCTGATGAACATCGTCCGGCGCCTCGAGCGGGTGGCCGACCAGGCCGTCGACATCGCCCTGGACGTCCTGTACATGTGCACGGGCCAGGACGCCCGGCACCCGGGGGCCGACGCCTACCGCATCCTCTTCGCCGACGAGTACAACTCCTGCCGGAGCCGGATGGCCGAGATGATCTCCCAGGCGATGAACCTTCCCCGCTTCGTCTTCTGCAGCGCCGGTCTCGAGGCCCGCCCCGTCGACGAGAGAACCATGGCCTTCATGCGGGAGAAGGGCTTCGACCTGGCCTGTACCCCCCCCCGGTCCTTCGACCAGGTGCCCAACTTCGAGCACTACCAGGTCATCGTGCTGCTGGCCCCGGAAGTGCGGCGCGCGCTGCCGCCCCACCCGGCCAAGCCGGTCTACCTGGACTGGAGCATCCCGGACCCCTCCCGTGCCCCGGGGGCTCCCGAGGACGTCCGGCTTGCCTACGAGTACGCCTTCCAGACCCTCACCTCCCGCGTCAAGGACCTGGTGGACGCCGTCCTCGGCTACGAGGGCGCGGAATGAACCGAACAAGGAGACAAACATGATCGAGACGCTTGGAACGAAACGCGTGAAAACCCTGGCCACCCTCTCGGCGGCCCTCCTGGCGGCCGTCCTCGCGACAGGGGCGGGATGCGGGCGAAAAACCGGCGGCGCCGGGGCCTCCGTCATCCAGGTGAAGGGCTCCGACACCCTGGTCAACGTGGCCCAGTCCTGGGCCGAGGCTTTCGCGAAAGCCGACCCCTCCGTCAGCGTCGAGGTGGCCGGCGGCGGCTCCGGCGTGGGAATCGCCGCGCTGGGCAAGGGGGCCATCGACATCGCCACCGCCAGCCGGGACCTCAAGCCCGAGGAGAAGGAGCAGCTCAAGAAGACCACCGGGAAGGACGCCCGGGAGTTCACCGTCGGGTACGACGCCCTCGCCATCTACGTGCACAAGGACAACCCCCTGCAGGAAATCAGCCTGGATCAGCTCGCGGCCATCTTCGCGGAAGGCGGGGAGATCACCCGCTGGTCGCAGCTGGGCGTGACCCTGCCGGGCGTCACCGACGACACCATCGTCCGGGTGAGCCGGCAGTCCAGTTCGGGGACCTACGAGTTCTTCCGGGACCACGTGCTGGGAAAGAAGGACTTCAAACTGGGCTCCCGGGACATGAACGGCTCGAAGGAGGTGGTGGAACTGATCGGCGGGACCCGCACCGCCCTGGGCTACAGCGGGATGGGTTACGCGTCGCCCGCCGTGAAGATGCTGAAACTGGCTGCGCGGAACGGCGACCCCGCCGTGGAGCCGAACGTCCGGAACACCCTGACCAAGGCCTATCCCCTGGCCCGGTCCCTCCACCTCTTCACCGCCGGCGAACCCGAGGGGGCGGTGAGGAAATTCATCGACTGGGTCCTGTCGGACGCCGGCCAGAAAATACTGGAAGAGTGCGGTTACGTCCCGGCCCCCCCCGCCGGCGGCGGGAAATGACCCCGATGATCAGGGAGTGAGCCCATGGACGCCACCGCCGCGGAAAACGGCCCGCTTGCCCCGGCTCCGGCCCCCCCCGGCCCTCCCGGGCCCCGGCTTCCCGCCCGGCGGCCGCTGCGGGCCGTCTGGGGGGAACGGGCCATCCAGTCGGCGGTCTATTTCTGCGGGGTCAGCGCCATCCTCTTCATCCTGGCCATCCTCTTTTTCATCCTCCGGGAAGCCTTCCCGGTCCTCGGGTCCGAGAAATTCTCCCTGTGGCAGTTCCTGACCAGCACCGAGTGGTACCCCACTTCCGCGAGCAACGTCCGTTACGGGACCCTGGCCCTGACGGCGGGGACCTTCGCCGTCACGGTCCTGGCCATGCTCATCGCGGTGCCCTTCGGCCTGGGCGGGGCGATCTTCGTCTCCGAGTTCTGCCGGCCGAAAATGAGGGAGACGCTCAAGGTGACCATCGAGTTGCTGGCCGCCATCCCCAGCGTGGTGTGGGGCTTCATCGGCCTGACGGTCATGAGCCGGCTCCTGGTGGACTACGGCGGGGCCACGGTGGGGGTCAACATGCTCAACGGCGGGATCGTCCTGGCCCTCATGAGCGTCCCCATCATCGTCTCCATCGGGGAAGACGCCCTCAAGGCCGTGCCCGACTCCTACCGCGAGGCGGCCCTGGCCATGGGGGTCACGCGCTGGCAAATGATCCGCCGGGTCCTGCTGCCGGCGGCCCGGAACGGGCTCCTGGCGGCGGTCCTGCTGGGCGTGGGGCGGGCGGTGGGGGAAACCATGGCCGTGCTCATGGCCACGGGACACGCCATCCAGATCCCTCACGGCCTGATGGACTCGGTTCGCACCCTGACCGCCAACATCGCGGCCGAGTTGGGGGAGGCCCCGGCCGGCTCGGACCACTACCGTGTCCTCTTCCTGACCGGGGTGCTGCTCTTCACCCTCACCCTGCTCGTGAATCTCATCGCCGACCTGGTGGTCCGAGGCCGGCGGAAGCGGTAGGTGACCATGAGCTCCGAAGAAGGCGTGATGACGTTCGCAGGTGAACCCGCCGCGGTCGAAACCGGGGATGCCCTGGGCCGGGACCGCCCCCGCGAGGCCGGCCCGAACCCGAAACCCGCGGTCGAATCGGCCTCCCGCTTCACCCGGACCCCCTTCGTCCGGCGAAAAGAGCGGCAGGAGTCCCTCGTCCGCTGGCTGCTGGGGCTGGTGGCTTCCGCCATGGTCCTGCCGCTGCTGGCTATCCTCGTCTACCTGGTCTGGCGCGCCTGGCCCGCCCTGAGCTGGGAATTCCTGGTGGAGGCCCCCCGCCGGGGGATGACGGAAGGCGGGATCTGGCCGGCCTTCGTGGGGACCCTCTACCTGGTGGTCATCTCCCTGGCCGTGGCGGCGCCCGTGGGTATCCTGGCGGCCATCTACCTCAACGAGTACGCCCGGGACAACGGGTTCACGCGTCTGATCAACCTGGCGGTCCTCTCCTTGGCCGGGGTGCCCAGCATCGTTCACGCCCTCTTCGGCCTCGGCGCCTTCGTCTACGCCGCCGGGTTCGGGTACTCCATCCTGGCGGCTTCCCTGACCCTGGCCATCATGACCCTGCCCGTGATCATCGCCAGCACCAAGGAGGCGTTGTCCGCCGTCCCCACGAGTTTCCGGGAAGCGTGCTGGAACGTGGGGGCCACCCGCTGGCAGACGGTGCGCCGCGTGGTTCTGCCCAACTCCGTCAGCGGCATCCTCACCGGCGTCATCCTTCAGGTCAGCCGGGCCGCGGGCGAGACCGCCCCCATCATGTTCACCGGCGCCGTCTTCTTCAAGGCGGTCCAGGGCGGCGACCTGTTTCCCTACGCCCTGACCGACCAGTGCATGGCCCTGTCCATGCACCTGTACACCGTGTCCACCCAGGTCCCCAACGTCCGGGACGCCATGCCCTACGCCACCGCCGTGGTGCTCCTCGGGGCGGTGCTCCTGGTCAACGCCGCCGCCATCGGCCTGCGCATCTGGCTGAGGAACCGGAAGAAATGGTGAAGGAAAACCGGGACACTCACTCGACCCGCCCACGGGACACCTGCGCGGTGGAACTGGACGGTTTCCGCCTGCGCTTCGGCCACACCGAGGTCCTCCGCGGCCTCACGTTCGAGATCCGCCGACACGAGATCTTCGGGATCATCGGGCCCGCCCGGTCGGGGAAGACCTCGTTATTGCGCTGTTTCAACCGGACCATCGACCAGGCGCCCGACGCACGCACCTCCGGGACCCTCCGCGTTTTCGGGGAGGACGTCCGGACGGTGCCCGACGTGCAGGCCCTCCGGCGCACCATCGGCATGGTGGCCCCGCTGCCGGTGGGCCTCCCCCTGAGCATCTACGAGAACGTGGCCTTCGCCCCGCGCTGCGCCGGCCTCAACCGGCGGGCGGACCTGGACCTGCTGGTGGAGCGCTGCCTCCGCCAGGCGGCCCTCTGGGACGAGGTGAAAGACCGCCTGAACAGCCTGGGGACCGCCCTCTCGGGCGGCCAGCAGCAACGGCTGACCATCGCGAGGGCCCTCTCCCACCAGCCGAAGATCCTTTGCCTGGACGAGTTCTCCATCGCCATCGACCCCGTGACCACCATGCGCATCGAGGACGTCCTCCAGGAGCTCCGGCGGGAGGTCACCATCGTCCTGGTGACCAACCTGACCCAGCAGGCCCGCCGCCTGGCGGACCGCACCCTTTTCCTGCTGAACGGCGAAATCGTGGAGCTGGGGCCCACCGACGTCGTTTTCTCCGACAACCCCGCGAACCGGAAAACCTATGAGTACGTCAACGGCATCTTCGGCTGAGACCGCAACGACCCCGCCGGCGCCGCCCGGGGGCGGCATCGAGACGGAGGGCCTGAGCCTCTGGTACGGGTCCTTCCAGGCCCTCAAGGACGTCACGGTGTGCATCCGGGAGGGCGCCATCACCGGCCTCATCGGCCCCAGCGGTTGCGGCAAGACCACCCTGCTGCGCTGTTTCAACCGCATCAACGAGCGCTATCCCAACGTGACCACCCGGGGCCGGATCCGCATCCTGGGCAAGAACATCTATGACCCCGACGTCTCCCTGGTTGAACTGCGGAAGGCGGTGGGAATGGTTTTCCAGCGGCCCAACCCCCTGCCGCTTTCGGTGTACGAGAACGTGGTGTTCGGCCTGCGGGTCCACACCCCCCGCGCCCGGCTTCACCGGGACGCCCTGGACCAGGCGGTGGAGGACGCCCTGACCCAGGTGGGGCTGTGGGCCACCCTGAAGGACCGCCTCAAGGCCCGGGCCCCCTCGCTTCAACTTGAACAGCAGCAGAAGCTCTGCATCGCCCGACTCCTCCCCCTCAAGCCCGACGTCATTCTCGTGGACGAGCCCTGTTCCGCCCTGGACGTGGAGGGCACCGCCGCCATCGAGGAGCTGATGCTGGAACTGCGCGGGCGCTACACCATCCTGATCGTGACCCACAACATGGCCCAGGCCCGGCGGGTCAGCGACGAGTGCCTCTTCATGCTCCTGGGCGAATTGGTGGAGCAGGCCCGCACCGAGGACCTCTTCCTCCACCCCCGCAACCCCAGGACCGCCGACTACATCGAGGGACGCTACGGGTAGGCCGGTTCACCCGGCGCGCGTGCCCCGGTCCTGACGGCAGAACAGGACACTCACTTCGGTTCACGAGTGAGTGTCCTGTTTCTCTTTCCCATTCAACCCGGTTGGAGACCGGCGACCGAGGTCCGGAGCGGTAGCTCGAAGTTCTTTGCCGCACGCCAGAAGCCGGGGCATGGCAACCCGCGACAGGCGGGGCTACGGGCGCCAGTTGTAGCTGACCTTGAAGAAGAGGCCCCGGAGGGTTTCCTGGAAATTCCCCCCCGAATTCCACTGCTCGCCGTTCCAGGACTTTCTCTCGAACAGCTCGCCATAACCCAGGAAGATCACGGTCCCGGGGATGTAGGTGTACGAGGCCAGAATGTCCGTCAGCAACCGCCGGCCATAGCTGTCGTAGCGCAGGGTGGCCCGGAGGAAGAAGGACCGGGTGAACTGGTAGGTCAGGCGGCCGTTGGCCACCTTCACATCGTAGACGGTCTCCCCCGTCTCGGGACGGCGGAAGCGGGTTCGGTAGAAATCCATCTCGAGGTTGAGGTTCTCGTTCGGCTGCAGGGTGAAGTCGAAACCATAATCGAAACAGCGCCCCAGGAAGGGGTTCTCCTCGTCGTACCAGATATTGTCGTAAAGACGCAGGCTCCCACCCATCCGCAGCCACTTTGTGAACCATCCACTGATGGACAGCCTTCCCCCGGTCTCCTGGAACAGCCGACCGGCCCAGGCTTCCTGGGCCCGGAACCCGTCGATGCGGAACTGCCCCTGCCCCGCGAAGAAAACCCGCAGGGCCACCATGGCGGCGTAGTCGTCCTGCCCCGTCACCACGTCGTGGATCACGTACCCGAAGAAGAAGGGGTTGACGCGCTGGAGCCAGGGCGCTTTCTTCCACTTCGGGTAGAACTGGGGCCCGAGGTATACCGTGAACTGGTCGATGCCGGTGCGGTTGTAGAAGGCGGTGTCCATGCGGAAGCCGGGGTCGATGTGCTCCATCTCCGACCAGACCTGGAACGGCTTGGACGTGTAGGTATAGCAGATGGCCTGGTTGCCGCCGGCGCTGCGTTCCCCCGTCCCCTCGTCCCGCGAGAACGACTGGAGGACGTTGGCGCTGAGGGCGTGGTGGGCGCCGAATCGGAAGAAGAAATCGCCGCCGACCACCCGGTTGAACCCGCCGGCGAACTGGCGCCCCGTGAAGATCCCCCCCACGTAGTTCTCCCCGCCCAGGCTGCAGGTGCCCCGGGCGATGCCGAAGTACGCTTTCTCGCCCGCGTCGGGATTGTATTCGCCGTCGATCTCCCGCCCCGGCCACTCGTCGGCGGCGGTGAGCACCCCGAAGGAGAACCGGCCCGCGTCGCCCGTGAGCTTGGCGCCCCAGAGCGGGTCCACGATCCGGCGGGTGTGGACGGGGAGCTTGAAGTTGCCATCCTCGCCCACCGCGGCCAGGCTGAAAATCCCCATGGACTCCATGAAGAAGGGGCGCTTCTCGCTGTAGAAGAGGGGGTAGCGCTGGTTGACCTCCACCTGGACGGCGTCGCTCTCCACCTGGCTGAAGTCGGGGTTGTAGGTGGCGTCCAGGGTGATGGAGGAGGTCAGGCCGTACTTGAACCCCACCCCGCAATCCTTCTTGTTGATGGCGGTCTCCCACCGGTCGGGCGCCACCCGCTCCCGGTCCCACGTCCAGGTGAAGCTGGGCATCACCTCCAGCCGCCGGGGCGACGCGAGGGATTCGAAACGGATCTCACTGTGGGCGTTGAGCATCCCCGTCCCCGGCTTCATCTCCGGCCAGGACCCGCTCAAGCCCAGCCTGCTGATCCTCCGCCAGAAGAGGACGTTGAGCCGCACGTTGTCGCCGCTCTTGAAGCGGAGGCTGCGCAAGGGGATGCGAAGCTCCACGGTGTAGCCGTCGGCCGTCAACTTGCCGGCGCTGTCCCAGACCCAGTCCGGGGACGAGTCCTCACCAGAACTGACGGTGTTGTAGATGTCCCCCTGAATCCCGAGGGGGTTGACGAAGAACTCGCAGGAACTCTGCCGGTTGCCGAACAGGTCGAGGGAGAAGCCCACCCAGTCGTCGGAGAACATGGCGTCCCGCTTGCACAGGGTGGCCTTGATCTTCCCCGGCTCCATGTCGTGGCAGTGGAAGGCGACATAGAAGCACTTCGCGTCGTAGGCAAAGTAGACCTCCGTGGTCTGGGGGAGGTCGTCGCCGTAGGTGGGGTTGTAGGTTTTGAAGGGGCCCGTGCCGACCTTGGTCGTCGCCCAGGCCGGATCGTCCAGCTTGCCATCGATGACGGGGGGTGTTTCGATCCGGACGGCTTCCAGGGTCCCGGCGGTCTTCCCCGGCTCCGTGCCCGTCTCGCTCCCCCGGGACCGGGACGTCGCCGTCAGGACGGGAACGCAAGCGGTCGCCAACAGGCACACGACAGCACCGAGCGGAATTCGCCGCATCCTTGCTTCTCCTCGATCTGCGTCCGGATTCACATCCCACCGCGTGCGCACCGGACGCCGCTCCCCCAAAGGGGCAAGGCGAGGGGCTACCGGCGGACATTCGTAGTACGCTTCCGTCGGCGTGAATGTTCAGGAATCCTTCAATCCCTGCCCATTCTCTCCGGGCACCAAGAGAATCGCGCGGGATGGGCTTCAGGATGCCGGGCGGCACCCGGGCGGTCGTCGATCACGGGAACGCCAAATTCAGCGTGTTCTTACATCTCGGTCGATTGACTTCCCGTTCCCGCCTGGCATAAACTGAACCCATCGCTGGAACAGGAGGCCCCATGAAACCAAGACCCCGCACAGCCTTGCGGATTACGTTCCTTGCCACGATGGGCGCAGGGATCGCGTGTTCCCTGATCACCGCGGCCGAACCACCCACGTTTTCCGAGACAGCCAGAGCCCTTGCCGGAACCCTGAAGGCCGGCAAGGACATCACTCCCTTCGTCGATGCTCAGGCCCCCTGTGTCTTTATCAAGCGCTTCGTGGACGAGGCCGGGAAGGAGACGGTCAAGAAGACCGGCCCGCTGCCAGGGCTGCAGATCCTGAAGAACAAGGTCCTGCAGGAAAGGCTCCGGATCGTAACGGAAGACATGGCCAACGGACCGGAAGTCACCCTTGACGAGCGGGCAATGACCTTGACCTACGAGGGCTTGAGCGGATACTGGCGGCTGACGATCACCTTGAAGGAATCCCGATCCGGGTGGCATATCGTGGCTTTCGAAGCTTACGACGAGACCCCCTGACCGGGCCCGCCCCCCCGTGCACAGGCATCAAGCCAGGGCTTCGAGCGTGGCCCCCCACGTGCCTGCGTTGGTACGATCCGGGGGAACGCGACCGTGCACGGGGGCCGATTCGACAGTGTCGTGCCGCCTCCCCGAACACAAGCTCCAGGACGTGTCAACCTGTCGCCGGCTTGACTTCATCGACCCCGGGGGATAAACTGGGCAGAGTTTCGGTCCACCATCCCGGTTTTAGGGGAGGTACCCATGTCTTCCGCCGCTTTCCCCGGTTCCTCAATCCCGGATCCCCCGGCACGAGTCCGGCCCTATCCCCCCCTGGGAGGTCTCGTCGGTGCGGCTTTTCTGACCTGGCTTTTCGGGGCCCTGACCCTGGGCTGTTTCACGGGCCCCGCCCGGAATGCCGTCCTGGGGGTCGTATTCGCCCTCCCGGCCCTCCTGTTCTTCTTCCTGGCCTGGACTTACCTGATGGACATTCTCCTGATGGGGCGTACCGGTATCTTCCTGAGTGCCTCGGGGATCCGGTTCGTGGACAGCGGTTTCTTCGGCCCGAGCGTACGCGAACTGACCTGGCGGGATGTCGAGAAGGTCAACCTGGAGGGCTCTACCCTTCGCTTTTTCACCCGCAGGGAAAGTGACGCCCTCACGATTCGGATGGAGGGTTACCTGGAGGAACCGTCCTGGGTGGCCGACCGAGCCGCGGCCCTGCTGAAACGCGCGTCCGATCCGGGCGCACGGCTGCCGGAGGAGCAGATCGGCGACCTGCAGTCCGAACTGGACTCGGCAACCTGTACCCACTGCGGTGGAAGCATCGACGTCCCCCTGGACAATTCCCCCGTCCGCTGCGGGTACTGCGGGACGACGCAGGGCCTCCCCCTCCGGGTGGGGCAAGCCCTGGCCAGGATTTCGGAAGTCCTGGTGCGCCTCCCGGCCGTCCACCGGCAGATCCAGGGGAACCTGTCCATGAAGTGGGTGTCCCAGGGAGCCCGCAGGTCCCGCACCCTCGTCCTCGTCGGGTGGGGCACGGCGGTGGTCTGGCTGGTGTTCGCCGGGGTCTCCGTTGCGTCCGAGAGCGCCCGGCTGGGGCGTTTCAGCATCGACAAACCCTTCCTGGTGCTCACGGTGGCCATGTCCCTCTTCTCCATCCTTACAGGGCACCTGCTGGCCATGTTCACCCGGCGGGTGTCCCGGGAATGGACGATCCCCAACCTCGCCGTCGAGCCGGCCGTTCCCGGCGGGGCCGTCCGGTGCCGGAGCTGCGGCGCCCCGCTGACCGCCGCCGGCCTGGTCCGACGCTGCGACTACTGCGGCACCGACAGCCTGGTCACCGGCACCCGACTGGCCTCGGCGGAGCGCTCGGCTCGCCGACTCCTCGTCGAGGCCCGACGGCAGGCCACCCAGGCGACCCAGGGGGCGGTCCGCCTTCTCGGCCGGGTGGCGAACGCCCTGGAAGGGTTCGCGTGGGCCCAGTTCTTCTGGTTGCATCTGCCCATCATCGTCGCTCTGGAGGGATACCCGGGAATGCTCCTCCGGCTCACCACCGTCTGTGCCGCGGCCGCCGCCGGAACCGTGACGGCCGGGTTCATCGGGATGGCCTGGCTGCGCAGGGAGAAAGCGCCGGAGCCCTGAAACCAGGGCATCAACCGCGGGAGAAAACCCGGACACTCACTTGGCGGAAGATCCGGACACTCACCGGGTGACGACGGTTGAGTGTCCTCGATCAACGACCGATCTCAAGGGGCTTCCGTGTGAGCGGGGAGCGTGAAGCGAAAGGTGCTCCCCTTCCCCAGGGCGCTTTCCACCTGGATACGGCCGCCGTGAAGTTCCACTAACTGTCGGCAAATGGGCAGCCCCAGGCCGGTGCCTTTGATGAAAGTGTCGTGGTGCCCCTCCACCTGGTGATACTTGTCGAAGAGGCTCCCGAGTTCGTTTTCCGGGATCCCGCCCCCGGTGTCTCTCACTTCCACCACGATCTCGCTTCCCTGGCGGCGGGCCGAAACCGAGACGCTCCCCGAATCGGTAAACTTGACGGCGTTGGAGACCAGGTTCACGACCACCTGCATGATCCGGTCCCGGTCCCCCCAGGCTTGGGGGAGGTTCTCCTCCACGTCCAGACGCCACTCGAGTTGCTTCAGTTCAAGCAGGGGAACCACCGACTCCCCGGCCCGCACCAGGATCGCGGAGAGGTCCACCGGCTCCGGGGAGAGCCGGATTTTGCCCGCCTCGAGCTTGGTCAGGTCGAGCAGGTCGTTGATGATGGTGACGAGGCGCTTCCCTTCCGACTCGATGATCTCGGCGTTCCGGACGATCACGTCGGCGGCCCGCTGGACGTCCGCCACCGGGACCAGGGTCGGCTTCACCCGCTCCACGAAACGTTTCCGGACCAGCGCGGCGAAACCGATGATGGAGGTCAGCGGGGTGCGGAGGTCGTGGGAGACCATCCCGATGAAGCCGGTCTTGAGTTCGTCCAGTTCCTGGAGCCGTTGGACGTTCTCCTCGAGATACTTCTCCCGCAGGGCGGCGGCGTGGGCCCGTATGCGCCATGCGATGAACACCCATGCCAGCCCTGCCCCCGCCAGGATATACAGGGCATACGCCCACCATGTTCTCCAATACGGCGGGGTGATCACGATCCGCAGGGAAGCCCCCGTCTCGTTCCAGGCGCCGTCCCGATTGCAGCCCTTGACCCGGAAGGTGTACTCGCCGGGCTGCAGGTTGGCGAAGGTGACCTCCCGGCGGGTACCGCAGGGGACCCAGTCGGCGTGGGCCCCCTCGAGCCGGTAGGCGTAGCGGTTCGCCCAGGGCGCGGAATAATCCAGGGCGGCAAACTCGAGGGTGAACGACGGAAGGTCCCAGGGAAGAACGATCTCCCCGTTGTCGGAGAGGTCCCCCTCCGCTTTGACGGCAGCCCCCTGGGCCTCGATGCCGGTGATCACCACCGGCGGCGGGACGCGTCGCGCCGAGGGCACCCGCGGGAAGAAACCCAGGTAGCCGTTGATCCCGCCGAAGTAGAGACGACCGTCCTTCCCGCGGTAAAAGGCCCCGGAGTTGAATTCGCTGCAGGGGAGTCCGTCGGTGATGGTGAAAACCAGGACGGCCCTCGCGGCCGGGTCGTATCGACACAGCCCGTTGTTGGTACTGGCCCAGAGAGCGCCCCAGGAATCCTCCAGGATGCCATAGACCTCGTCGCTCGGAAGGCCGTCGCGGGTGGTGACGGCCCGGCACTTGCCGGTCCGCTTGTTCACCTGGAGGAGACCCGACGCGCGGGTCCCCAGCCAGAGCTCGTCCGGAGGGCCCGAGGAAAGCTGGTGGATGGCAAAGATGAACTGCCTCGAAACCCGGTTCGGTCCATTCTTGCTGTCCCAGTCCAGGCGGCTCATCACCCCCGTCGGGACGTCGAAGCGGAACAATCCCTCGGAGGTCCCCAGCCACAGGACTTTCCCCGGAGCCTGCGCATCCTCGCACAAGGTCCGGACATCGAGCACGGAGCCCTCCGGGATCAATCCTTCGGCGCGCCAGGTGTGGAAACTTCCTTTTTTCTCGTCCGTCATGAGGTTGAGCCCGTTGTTGGTCCCCACCCAGAACCGCCCCGCCCGATCCCGGAGCACGCAGCGGACCACCGGATCGCTCAGGCTGTCGGGGACATCGGGCTGGCGGGTGTAGCACTTCAGGACCCCCCGCACGGGATGGAAACGGTTCAATCCGTGACGGGTACAGACCCAGACCGTGCCGTCCCCCTCCGCCAGGATGTCGCGGATTTCGTTGTCCGTGAGCGTTTTCGGGTCCCCTTCCACGTGGCGCCAGGCCTCGAAGGTCCCCTTCGCCGGGTCGTACCGATTCAGCCCTTCCTGGGTCCCGACCCAGAGTTTCCCGTCGACGTCCTCGTCGAAGGACCAGACGGTCCAGTCGGAGGGACTGCGGGGGGAGTCCGGCACGAACGGCCAGGCGCGAAACCGGAACCGATGGGAATCGAGGAGGTTGAGTCCTCCGCCATGGGTCCCCAACCAGAGCAAGCCCGACCGGTCGATCATCAGGCAGTTCACCATGCGGTGGTTCAGCCCCTGGGGGGCGGTGGGCTCGCTCCGGTGCAGCAAGACGTGACCATCCTTCGGACTGACCTGGAAGAGACCGATCCGCGAGGCCACCCACAGGTTGCCCTCCCCATCCTCCAGGACGTCGTTGAGCATGACGTCCCCCGATTTGACCCCGTTTCCGGGGACCGGCAGGGGCACGGCCTCGTAGCGGCCCTGCATGGGATCGAAATGGAAGAGGCCGCTGAAGGTCGAGACCCAGAATCCCCCGCGGCGGGAGGGACGAATGGCCGAGATCACGCAGTGGCCGAGAAGGGAGGATCGGGCCGCGTCGAGGTCGAAGGGTGTGTAACGGCCGGTGGCGGGGTCGAACCGGGTCATCCCCCGTCGGGAGGACACCCAGAGAGAACCGTCTTCCGCCTCCGCAAGAAGCCCCGACTGCCAGTCCATGGAGCCCAGGCTCCGGCCCAGGTCGTACGGAAACGTCTCGAAGCGCCGGGTGTCGGGGTTCAGGCGGTAGATCCCGCGCTCCGTGCCGATCCAGATGCGTCCCGACCGGTCCTCCAGGACCCCCCCGATCCGGTTGAACACCGCGTTCGGGCTGCCCGGAGGTCCGTATAAATAACGATCGAATCCGCCGGTCCGCGGGTCGTACCGGTTCAGTCCCGCCGTGGTCCCGATCCAGAGGTTCCCCTTCCGGTCCTCGCAGATCGCGTCGATCCAGTTGTCGGTCAGGGAATTCGGATCGTCGGGGCTGTGCCGGAAAACGGTGAACTTGTAGCCGTCGAAACGATTGAGGCCGTCACTGGTCCCGATCCAGACGAAACCCTGGCGGTCCTGGTAAAGGCGCATCACGGAGTTGCTCGAGAGCCCCTGGGCCTGGGTGTAATGCTCGAAGACCAGAGACTCCAGGTCGTCCCCGGGGTGGATAGACGCCAGGATGGCGAGAAAGAAGGCCAGGGCGAGCCCGCATGCGACAAGAACCCGCCGGGAGGCACCGGTAAAAGGCAACCCCCGTAATGAAAGACCTGTAAATGTTTGGGCGGGCGGATAACACATGCCGCTATTCTCACCTAGCGGGGATCGCCTGTCAACGGGTACGTCGTCTATACGAGGGGAGTGGCCACCTTCCCTGAAAAACCGCAGAAGGATGCGATGGCCAGCTTCTGGATGAGGTCCTCGAGGAGATTGCCGGCAACGAGGAGGACAATGGGGGGGGGGGGGTGAAAACGAAAAAGGTCGGCCCCCCACGGGACCGCCGGGGGCATTCCCCCGAGGCCGGCGGTTTTCCCCTCTTTGAAACCCATTCCTCCCGGAGCCCCG
>JAGNHB010000074.1 GCA_018001935.1 Acidobacteriota bacterium | reverse complement strand
GAGGGGGGTAGGGGGGGGGAGGATGACCGCTCCCTGACGGTCGCGGCTCTGAGAGGGGGGGGAATTGACCGCTCCCTGACGGTCGCGGTTCTGAGAGGGGGGGGAATTGACCGCTCCCTGACGGTCGCGGTTCTGTAGGTCGCGGCTCTGACAGGGCTTCGCCCCAGGAATGGGCGGCGGCGGCGGCCAGGGCGAAGAACACCTCCGCCTCGTGGCGGCCGCGGGGCTTGGGCAGCGACAGCCCCAGGAGCGGGCGGCGGCCCTCCCCCGCGTAACCGGCGGCGCGCACCCCCGCCAGGCGCATGGACAACGCGCTGCCGAGGCTGTTGGGAAACAGGACCCCGCGGCGGGCCCCCGAGGCGCGCAGGGCCCGGGCCGCCGCCAGGGCGCCCCGGGGGAGGGCTTCCACCCGCCAGGGGCAGCCCGCCAGCAGCTCCGGGGCCCAGCCCCGGCCGAAGCAGCGAAGCGCGAAACCGGCGTCGTGGAGGCGCCCCAGGGCGGGCAGGGCCATCACCACGTCCCCGACCCAGTTGGGGAGGCGGACCGCCAGAACTTCAGCCATCGTCGCCCTCCCCCGCGGGAAGTCCCGGGCGGACCTTCAGCTTTCGCTCGTTCCGGATGGACACCGTGCCCCGCTTGACGCCCGCGGGTTTGCGGACGTCCCGGGCCCGGCAGCAGGAGACGCCGACCACGCCCCCCTCCCGCATCTTCGAAAACCAGGCGGCCACGGCGGCCGCTTCCTGGAGGTCGTCCCTGCCGGGCTCGGGCCCGTCGGGCGGGCACCGGAGGATGACGTGGCTGCCGGGGAAGCCGTGCACGTGGAACCAGTGGTCCGCCGGGTGCGCCAGGCGGAAGGAGACGGCCTCGTTCCCCTCGTCGTCCAGGCCGGCGATGATCACGAAGCCCCCGCTGGAGTGGAATTCCCGGTATTTCACGAAGCCCCCGGCCCGGCCCCGTCCAGGGGGACGTTGACGATGACGCCGAAGCGGACGGGCGCCCCGGGCGGGACCGGCGCCGCGGGGTCGAGGCGTGTGCGGCCCATGGCGGGCCGGATCCCGCCTTCCTCCGCCAGCCAGCGCCCCAGCCTCACCATCCCCGCGTGCTCGGCCATGACCCGCATCCGCCGAAACACCGCCTCCGAGCCGAGGCGCACCACCAGGTCCAGGAGCCGGGCCTGGCGGAGCTTCGTCTTCCGTTCCCGGAAGAGGCGGGCGGTCTGCTCAATCGGCAGGATCTTGCCGGGGTGGGAGAGGGCGTCCACCAGGATCCGCTCGGGGCCGGCCAGGGCGATCTCCCGCCCCCCGTCCCGGTGGGTTTCGAGGCCGGCGGTGAACGCGGCGAGCCCCAGGCGCAGCCGCCGGATGGCGAAACCGTCCCAGGCGAGGTCCGGCCCCGGCCGGTCCGGGACCACCACGTCCACCCGGGGCGGGTCCTCGAGGAGGAGCCGGTGGCGGGCCAGGGCGTAGGCGCCGGTGAAATAGCCGCCCGGGCAGGACGCGGCGGCCCGGTGCATCACCAGGGGAAGCGTGGCCGGCCGCCCGTCGAGGCGGACGTAAAACCCGCGCCCGGCCTGCCGGAGGCGCCCGGCCTGCTTCCACTCCCGGCAGAGGTGGCAGGCCACGTTGAGGGTGAGACCGAAGCGCTCGCGGACTTCGCCCGGGGTGAAGCCCGGGGGGAGCTGGTCCAGCCACCCCTGCCGCTGCCGGCTGCCGGTGTCCCTGAGGGTTTTCATGGTGATCGACGTCCTTTGGGGAACGCGTCCCCGGGATTTCCCCCGGAACCGTTCCGCCGTCGATGGCGCCCGGTCACGGCCCGGGGCCTTCCGGGGGCATTCTAGCAAGGGGGGGGGCGCGGGGCAAGGGGATTGCCGGGAATGTCCCGCTTGTTTTCCGGGCGCGGGAGGGGTATCCTCGTTTCGGCCTGCGAAGGAGGGCGCCATGAGGCGAGCTGCAAGGGCCGGGGGCGGGGCGGTGGCCGGACGTCCCTCTTCGGCCAGAGGGGGGCGGGCGTGATCGTCGCCGTCGTGCAGAGCCGGCCCGTCTTCGGGCGGAAGGCGCGCAACGTCGACCGCTTGTTCGAGTTGATCGACGGCTGCCCCGCGGAGCTTTACGTCCTTCCGGAGCTGTGTGCCACGGGCTACCGGTTCCGGGACGCCGCCGAGGCCGCCGGGCTCGCCGACCCCGCGGACGGCGGCCTGGTGAGACGCTTCGTCGGGAAGGCCCGGGAGCGCAATGCCGCCATCGTCTTCGGTTTCGCGGAGCGAAGCCCCCGCGGCGTCTTCAACGCCGCGCTCCTGGTCACCCCCGACGGGCCCGCGGGGCTCTACCGCAAGACCCACCTCTTCAGCCGGGAGCGGGAACTCTTCCTGCCGGGGGACACCGGCTTCAACGTGTTCCCGTTCCGGGGTGTGGGGATCGGGCTGGCCGTCTGTTTCGACTGGCTCTTCCCCGAGGCCTTCCGCACGCTCGCCCTCAAGGGCGCGGACCTCGTCGCGCACCCGTCCAACCTGGTGCTCCCCTACTGCCAGCGGGCGGATTTCGCCCGGGCGGTGGAGAACCGGGTCTGGTCGTCACCGCCAACCGGGTGGGGGTGGAGCGGCGGGGCGGGGAGCGGCTCCGGTTCACCGGCGGGAGCGTGATCGTGTCGCCGGCCGGGGAGTACCGGGCGCGGGCTTCGGCCGCCAGAGAACAGGCGCTCGCCGTCGAAATCGACCCCGCCCTCTCCCGGGACAAGCGCATCACCCCCTTCAACCACGTCCTCGACGACCGTCGGCCGGAGCACTACGGGTAGGAGGTTATAAAGATCTCCCCCGCGCGCCGCCGGCCGGTGAACGGGCCCCGCGGCACGATTTCCCCCCGGCGGCGCGCGGGGGTGTCGGGTTCGACCGACGTCAGTGACCAGGGATACGGAGGAAAATCGCCATGATTATCAATGGGTTGAGGCCGCGGGAGAAGGCGCGGCCGACGGGGTCGGAGACGGAGCGGTCTGCTTTGCCTAACAGGAGCGTCGTGTCACGGTAGTCGGCGTTTTCCGGCGCCACCTCCGGGGCGCAAGGGTCTTCAAACGGCCCGCAACCGGCGGGAGTACCCCCTGCCGGGGGAACACCCGCCGGCTAAGATCTTTTATCCCTTCGGGATAGGGAGTGGCTTCGGGCGAAAGCCCTCTGACACGGATTGAAGCCCTGCACAAGCAGACCACTGAACGGCGCTCCGGCGGCCTGCGCGCCTTCGTTTTGGGGGTTGGATCAAAGCGGCGCTCCGGCGGCCTTCGCGCCGCACTCCGCAAGGGAGGGCACCCCTCCGGCGGCCTTCGCGCCGCACTCCGCAAGGGAGGGCACCCTTCCGGCGGCCTTCGCGCCGCACTCCGCAAGGGAGGGCACCCCTCCGGCAGCCTTCGCGCCGCACTCCGCGGTCACGGTTTCGGTTTTTCCCCCGGCTTGGGGGCCGGGGCGCCGAAGGTCGAGGAGGAGATGGGGCGGTCCTTCTCCTCGAGGATGGCCACCACCTTTTCGCGGACCTCGTCGTAGGACGGTTCGGGGACGTAGAAGCCGTAGGTGGCGTGCCCGTTGGGGAAGTACCCGTCCAGGTGGAAGAGGCGGACCCCCTCCCCGTACTTCTTCTTTGCCGCCTCGCCCTCTTCCGACTTCGTCCAGAAGGCGTTGGTGGAGTCGTAGGACCCGAGGGAGATGCGGAACTCGAACGCGTCTTTCCCCCGCACGATCATGAAGACGTAGCGCAGGGCGCGGTCTCCCTTCAGTTCGAAGTGCTCGAAGCCGAAGACCCGGTAATCCCCGACGCTGAACTGGTCCCGGCAGAAGTACTCCTTCTGGTTCAGGTCGGCGTTGCGGCCGGAGGCCCGGAGCGCCAGCAACCCCTCCCGCTCCCGGTCCCGCCGGTCTTTCATCCCCCGGGCCTGCCAGGCCTGGACCAGCTTGGCGCGGACCTGCCAGTCGTCGGGTTCCAGCGACCTGCACCGCTCCCACAGTTCGGCCGCCCGCTCGGGCTTGCCGGCGAGGAACGCGGCGAGACCGCCGTTGAAGAGGCTCAAAACGTGTTCGGGGGCGAGGGTGAGGGCCTTTTCGTAGGCCTCGAGCGCCCGGGCGTACTCCTTTTTCTCCATCAGGGCATTGCCCGCCTTGAAGTGCAGGCTCACCAGCCCGGCGGTTCCCTCCTCGGGCGGCGTGGAGGGGTGGGCCCCCGCTGCCGCCAGCACCGCCCAGAGCGCGGCCACGGTGATCCGTCGAATGGGTTTCATGGGTTCCTCCTTTTCGGCTGCCGGGGTGCCGGGCCCGCCTGGGCCGCCCCCGGTCGGGGAGCTTTCACCGTAGCTTAGACCCCGCCGACCCTGCCGCGGTTCCCCCGCCGGAGAACGGCGGCCCCTCCGCGGGGTCCGGCGCCGGCGACGGGGGCCCGGGGGGGGCCTCGGTGACGTCCTTCACGTTGATGTGCACCTTCCGGCCTATCCTCGCCGGGACCCCGTTGACCATGAAGGGCGACTCCGTGCCCGGCAGCAGGGCGCCGCGGGCATCGTAGAGGGCGTCCACCTCCACGGCGAGGGTGGCCGTCGGGGCGGTCCGCCGGGTTTCCCCGTCCACGACCGCCTCGTACAGGCTGAAGTCGACGACGGTCCCGGTGAGCCTCCCCCCCTTTTCGTGAACGTATTGCACCCGCTGCCCCACCCGTTTGAGCGCCCCGGCCTTCACCGCCTCCCACGCCTCCTGCCGCGCGGCCGCTTCCGCGCGCGCCTCCCCGGGGTCGCGCGACCCCAGGCCGGAGAGCACCCACCCCGTCGGCAGCAGCACCGCCGCCAGGAGGGCCAGGGTCGCCAGGGCCATTTTCCACTCGGGGCAGTAGACCGTCCGGGGGTCGTCGGACCGGCGCGACCCGGGGTCCGGCAGGCGGGTCGGGCGGCAGCCGGGGACGGCCGCCAGGGCCCTCAGGAGCGCGGCGAGGTCCGCGGCCCGGAGCCGGCAGTACCCCGAACGCGGGTTCACCGGCCAGGCGTCGAGGACCGGCAGGCCGTCGAGGGAGAAAGCCTCACCAGGCTGGAAATCCGTGCTTTCCCCGATCAGGTTGAGCCACCGGCCGTCCTGGACGAGACGGAGCTGGAGGACCTGCACCCGGAAGGCCCGGCCGTGGAGGCGCCCGGTCTCGCGCAGGCTCCCGGGGACCGAGGACCGCAGG
The DNA here is from genome assembly GCA_018001935.1 of Acidobacteriota bacterium. Classification (NCBI taxonomy): domain Bacteria; kingdom Pseudomonadati; phylum Acidobacteriota; species Acidobacteriota bacterium. The sequence goes on along the minus strand of JAGNHB010000074.1, from coordinate 20,952 downwards.
GCGGAGTGCCGGACGAGGGTGCTCAGGTACCGCGCCTCCAGGTCGAAGGGGCGGGAGAGGTCGAGGCGGCGCCGGCGCCCGACGCGGAGCATCCCGCCGGTGAGGCGGGCGTCGCCGAAGAAGCCGGCGCGCGCGAGCCCCCGCGTGACCGCCTTCGAGACCTTGAAGCCCACGAGCAGAACGGCGCCCAGGGTGAGGACCAGGATCACGGGGAACCCGAGGCCTCCCCCGCCCCCGACCAGCAGGCCCAGGGCGGCGCCGAACCCGACGGCGGCCGTGAGGAAGACCAGGGCGACCCCGATCATCCGCTCGGTGAGGAGCGAGGGGCGCAGCGTCCACGCCAGCGGGGGCGGTGCGCTGCTCATGGTTTCACCTTCTCGAAGAGTTGAAGGACGTTGCCTTCGTTGTCCTCCACCAGGAAAAAACGGGTGCCGGTGGGCTTGTCGGCGGTGATGGGAATCTTGAACGCAACCCCGGCCCCGCTGAACCGCCGGGCCCACGCGTCCAGGTCCCGGACGAGGAAACCGAGCTTGAGGTAGCCCCGGACCATCGTCTCCGGTTTCGCGGCCTTTTGCTTTTCCTTCACCGACACGGTGCCGCGCTTGGCGATCAGTTCCAGGGTGAACCCGTCCCGGTCCAGGAACGCGACGCGGACGCCCGCCTCGGCCGCCTCGACCCGGCGTTCCACCCTGAACCCCAGGTGGCGGGCGTACCACGCCGCGGCGGCGTCCAGGTCCGCCACGATGAGGGCGAATACCCCGGCCTCCAGCCGGTCCCCGAGCCGGCGGGCCCGGCGGTCGGGCGGCTGGAACAGCTGGAGGAGGTTGCCGTCGGGGTCCTTGAAGAGGTTGAAGGTGTCCCCGAAGGTGGGGTCCCTCGAGGGGTTCACGAGGAACACCGCGCCCTTCTGCCGGAGGATTTCGCTGAGGGTGCGGATGTCGGCCGTGCGGAAGGAGAGTTTCACGATCCCCTGGCGGAGGTCTGGGTCCGCGGCCCGGGGGTCGAGGTCTTCGGCGCGGACGAAGGACGGGCCGCCGATCACCTCGAGGTTGAAGCAGTCCCGCTCCAGCAGGAGCACCTTCACCTTGGCCTCGGGGAACTCCATGGCGTGGAAGCGCTTGAACCCCAGGGCCGACTGGTACCAGCCGGCGGTGCGCTCGGCGTCGTCGGTCACGATGGCCGCCCAGAAGGGGGTCAACGGGTCACGGGGGGCCGGGGAGGCGCCGCGGGCCGAGCCGGCGGCGAGGGCGGCCAGCATCACGAGCCAGGGCAGGGAAGGGGAACGGGTCATGTCGAGCCTCCTTTGGCGCGGCGGGACGTCAGGGGGAAGGGGGGGCCGCCCCGCCGGGGTCGGGGAAGATCACGTCGAAAAACGTGCTCTCGCTCAGGCGGTTGAGGGTCTTGAAGAGGAAGATGCGCGCCTTGACGCGGATGGTGAGGGCCTCCGCGAACCAGGCCCCCCCCGGGTAGGGCTTCCGCCGGTAGGAGCCCTGCAGGAGGCTGACCCGGGCGGCCAGCCCGAACCCGATGGAGATGGGGGAGATGTTGGCCACGTCGATGCGGAGAAGCTCCAGGGTGTCCTCGGCGACCCAGGCCCACCCGGCCATCTTCTCGAGGATCCGCAGGGCGATCCTGCCGTCCTTGAACATCCCGGGCAGAGGGTCCACCCGGATCTTCAGCGCCGGGCGCCCCTCCAGGACTTCCCTGCCCGCGATTTTCAGCGCGTAACGCTCCAGGAGCGGCGTCAGGTAGATGGTCTCGATCCGCTCCCGGCCGGAGGGCTTTGCGGCGTCCTCGTCGAGTTCCCGGCGCTGCCGCTCCTCCTGCTTCGCCAGTTCCTCGGCCGGGAGCCGCCGCCCGTTCGCCATCTCCTGGATGTAGACCTGGTGGCCGCGGTGCCGGACGATGCGGTAGATCTCCTCCGTCCGGCGTCCGCTTTCCCCGGACCCCTCGAAGTCGGTGGACACCCGGTGCTCCCGGTAGGAAAGGGGAAGGGACTGCCGCTCCGACTCGCGAATGCGTTCCTTGACCCCCCGGAGGATCTCCTGCTCCCGCTCGGGGGAGAAAAGGGCCGTGTCGGGCGACGGCGGCGGCGCCGGGGTCTCCCCGGCGGGCAGGGGGCGAACGGCGGCGAGGAGGAGGGCCGCCGCCAGCAGCGGCACCCCCACCGTCCGGGTCACCCCGGCCAAGTCCCGGCGGATTCTCTGAAGCGTGCGTCTCATCAGGGACCACGGAATACCCGAAATACGCGAAAAAGATACCACGATTCGCCCGTGGCGGGACCCCGAAAGTTGCCGGCGGGTCGAGTTTCTCAACAGGGACCCCGAAATACACGGAAGACACGGACGAAGAATTCGCGTTCAGAATTCAGGAAGGTGGAGGCAGGAGGAAGAGACAAGCGTCAGGAGACAGGATGTGGTGCCAGGTCCGTCGGCCGGAATCGGGGACGGCGACGCGGGCGCTCCGGACGAGCGGACCGTTGCACGTTCGCGGCCGGCGCCCGCGTCTGGCCCCCGGCTGGGACGCCCCCTCCCCTTCGGGGAGGGCAGGGCCCTCGAGGCGCCAACCCCGGTTGAGTTCCGAGAACGTCCAACCCCGGTTGGGCTCCGCGAACGTCCGCACCCGATTTGATTTGTGCTTCCCCTCCCCGATTCCCCGAAGGGGAAAGGCGTTCCAGCCCGGGGCAAGCCGCGGACGCCGGGGAACCCAGGCCGAGGCGCGAAACGGTGACGGGCGTCCGCGGCGCCGCCCCGGGGACAGGACGTCGCCTCGCGGGGGCGAACCCGCCCCGAAGGCGGCGGGAGGAACGCGTCGCTTTCCTGTGCGTTTGAGCCCTGATCGTGCCCGAAGAACCCCCCGCCCTGGCCCGCGGCATCTTCGGGTGCGGCGGTGGCGGCGATACCGACGGCGGCGGCGATGGCGATGGCGACGGCGATTGCGATGGCGATGGCGATGGCGATGGTGATTGCTATGGCGATTGCGATGGCGATTGCGACGGCGATTGCGATGCCGATACCGATTCCGATACCGATTCCGATACCGATTCCGATACCGATACCGATTCCGATACCGATACCGACCCCGAAGGGGATCCCTCCGGACCTTCAGCCTAACAGCCTTCAGCCTAAAAGCCTAACAGCCTACCCCGCGACCTGCCGCGTGAGCAGGGACAGGTCCACCGCGTCCACCCGCCCGTCGCCGTTCAGGTCGGCGTTGGCGTAGCCCGGGACGCGGGCGGCGATCAGGTCCCCGGCGAGCAGCGCGCGCAGGAGGACCAGGTCCACCGCGTTTACGGACCCGTCCAGGTTCAGGTCCCCGGGCTGGCTTCGCAGGTCGATGAGGACGTCGAGCACCCCCTGGCCGGACACGGGCGTCGACCCGCCCGGGACCAGCCCGATCACGGTCTGCGTGCCGTCCGCCCCCACGTTCACGGTGTAGCCCGTGCCGGGAGCCAGGTCGAAGACGAGGAGGCGGGCGGTTTCCGTGGTCAGGGCGAGGGTGAAGTCCTGGGTCCCCGACGGGGCCGACCCGTCGGCTGCCGTGGAGAAGAGGGCGACGACGTTTTCCGCCGGGTCGGCCAGGTGGACGCCGGCCAGCCCCTGGGAGACCACCAGGGCCGCGGCCGGCATGGCGGCCGCCGAGGACTCCGCGGGGTGCAGGACGGTGAGGAAGTTGTGGTGAAGGCCCGTGCCGGCGGGCTCCACCTCCAGCCGCCACTCGCCGTACGGGGTGTCCTCGAAGTCGTTGACGGGGCGGGGTTGGGGCTCCGCGGCGCTCCAGTGCCAGTCGTAGTTGGCGCCGAAGACCCAGAAGGCCTTGACGCCCCGGCCGCCCACCGTGCGGAGGTTCCGCTGGGTCGGCAGGAGGGTGCGCAGGAAGAGCTTGCCGCCGCCGGTTTCGGTGACGGCGGAATCCCCCCCGGCGTAGAGCGTTTCGCCCGGCGAGACGACGGAGGGTGTCCCGTTGACCGCGGGCTCGCTCAGGACGTGGAAGAGGAGCTTGGTGTTGGCCCCCGAGAAGGCGGGCTGGGTGACCCCCACCCGGTCGAAGAGGACGAGGTAGTCCCGGGTCAGGCCGAAGCCCCCGGGCGGCCGCACGTAGAGGAACTCCCGGTGGAAGCGGCTCAGCTTGGGCGTGTTGGTGGTGTACGGGGTGTCCAGGGCCTGGTAGTAGGCCGGGTTGTTGTAGGCCTTCGTGGCGTCGCCGAGGGCGTAGGTGTAGCGGGGGTCGTCCTGGAAGCGGAGGATGTCGCCCGTGTCGTAGTGGACGGCGTGGGTGTCGAAGTACTCCGCGGAGGTGGGGTAGCGGCTGGCGGGGAGCATGGTGCGCTGCCCGCCGTCGTTGGACTCGGCGTCGGGCCGGGCGTCGTCGAAGCGTTCGGCGGGGTTGTAGACGCACAGCGTGTTGTGGGCGATGGTGCGGACGTAGTAGTTCTGGTCGTGGAACGAGAGGCCGTCCCCGCTGTAGACCCCGCTGTCCACCGCCAGGTCGGCGTGCTTGAAGAGGGTGAAGCTGTTCTGGTCGTAGTGCTGGTGGTAGGTGAAGTGGTCGCCGCACTGGAACTGGACGTGGGTGGCGGAGCGGTCGGTGTCCGCCGCCCCCGAGGGCCAGCCGGACCGGCAGATGAGGGTCCCCGTGCCGCCGGCGAGGAGTGAAAGGCGGCTCGGGGGCTCGGCGGCCTGGTCGGGGTTGAACCACAGGAACTCCTCGTGGGCGACGAAACCCATGGGCCGGTCGGCGGGCGGGGACGCCAGGACCGCCTGGAGCTGCCGGGCGTCCGCCTCGCCGGGGAAGCGCTCGATGAGCAGGAGCCCCATGGTGCGCCCGTAGTTGGCCATGCTGACCCGGTTGCGCTCCGAGTCGCCGATGGAGGGGTAGTCGCGGGCGAAGTTCCCCCACTGCTCGATGGTGCCGGGCCGGCTCTGCATCAGGAGCCACCCCAGCCGGTTGCGGAACCACGGGGTGGCGAGGAAGAGATTTTCCCCCGTGGCGCTCCGCCACGCCTCCACCGCCTGGCAGTGGGGCCGGCGGGCGATCCAGTCGTAGACGGTCCCTTCCGGCCAGGCGCCGCCGTCGGCGATGATGTCCAGCAGGGGGAGGTCCACGTTCTCGAAGCGGTTGGTGCGGAACTCCGTGAGCCACTCCCCGGCCCGGGGGTTCTCGCCGTAGGTGGCGAGGCCGACCAGGGCGAAGTCCCAGGTGAACCGGGGCCAGTAGTTGCCCCAGCCGGGGATGTCGTTGCCCGCCCCGGTGGCCTGCTGGGTTTCGGCCCAGGCGTTCAGCCGGTCGATCCACGCCGTCTTCTGCCCGGCGGACAGCCGGGCGTGGCACCAGTCGTAGACGAGGGCGATCTCGCCGTGCTTCATGCTCCAGGTGGCGGGGTTGTCCAGGCTCGCCTGGGCGGCGGCCACGGCCTGGTCGCCGTAGGACGTCTGCCCCGTCACGGCGAAGACCAGGGCCTTCGCCAGCATGGCCCCGCTGGCGTCGTCTGCCTCGTCGACGAGGTCGTCCCACCGCGGGTTCCCGGCGATGGCGCGGGACTGGAGGGCGGCCAGCTTCGCAGTGGTGAGGAAGATCCGGGGGTGGCCCCCCGGGATCCGGAGGAGGCGGTAGGTGACCGTGTCGGTGGCCGACTCCCCCAGGTTGTTGGTGACGGTCAGCTGGAAGGACCAGACGCCCGCGGCGTCGGGGGTGAAGCTCACCGTCTCCTGGGGGCCGGTGTAGACCGTCCCGCTCAGCGCCGAGCCGTGGGCGGCCCGGAGGATCTGCCAGCGGTAGACCAGGGTCTGGTCGTCGCCGCCCGGGCGGTCGTGGCTGCCGGAGGCGTCCAGCAGGACGGCGTTTCCGTTCCACTGGAGGTTGGTGACGTCGGCGCCCGCGTCGGCGTAGGGGACGTCGGGGTTGTACACCACCACCAGCGTGGGGCGCAGATTCGGGTCGCCGGTGAACTGGCTCGAGCGGAAGGTCCGCCAGTCGACGTGGTCGTCGGCGTAGCCCGTGGCGTCACGGAGGACCAGGCCGTGGTTCGGGGCTTCCCCCCGCACCCACTGCCGCACCAGTTCCGTCACGTCCCACGCGTACCAGCCGGCGTTCACCACGTCGGCGAAGGATTCCCAGGCGCCGGCGTAGTCGGTCCCCCCGGCCATGCCCACTGCCGCCCAGGGGACGTCGGTCCCCTCGCCGGTGAACCAGTCCGCGGCGTACTCCCCCGTGGCGCCGTGCTTGCCGGAGGCATCGACGGGGGAGTTCACCTGGTTCCCCTCGTCCCAGGCCCTGAGCACCCGGTACAGGCGGACGCGCCGGGCGAAGTCCTGGGTGCCGCTGTAACTCGACGGCTGGGTGTTGTATAGCGAAAGCTCGGCCGAGACCACGGCGCTGTTGGCCGGGATCGACGCGAGGTCGAAGCGGAGCAGGGGGTTGTCGCCCGCGTCGCGGGAGAGCGTCAGGTCCCCGTTCAGGCCGTAGTTGACGGTGCGCTGGGGGGGCGTGTCCCAGTCGAGGCGGCTGACAAAGGTGTCGTTGACGCCGGCGTAACCGTCCAGCCCCTGCCGAAAGGTCCGGGTCAGCTCCGCGGCGCCGCACGGGGCCGCGAGCACCCCCAGGACGGCCAGGGCCGCGAAAGTCCTGAACAGCCCCGCCGACGCGCCTGATCTACACTTGACCATTTTTCCCTCCTCTTCCAGTTCCAAGCCCAAAAATCCGGACCGCAAAGAACGCAGGGAACCCAAAGAATGCCGAGCCTGCAACACATTGAAACAAGACATCCCCGCAAAAAGGCCGGACCCATCAAACCGCCAAGAACGCAAAGATACGCAAAGGAGATCCGAGCTCTTGAATTTCAATTTGTTTAAAGGCCTGTCATCCTTGATGCCCTCGTAAAAAATCGGAAAACGAGCGGGAAAGTGTCTGTAAGGCCTTTGTTTGAGCCATCACCCAGAGGGTGATGGTACTTTTTGCGACCGCGTCATTCTTGACGACCCCGTAAAAAGTCCTATTTTGCCCGCGAATCACGCGAATGAACGCGAATCTGAAATCAATAATCAATAGATATTATTCGTGTTATAAATTCGCGTATATTCGTGTTATTCGCGGGAAATCCCCCTTTCGCGACTTTTTGCGGGCTCATCATTCTTGACGCCCTCGAAGGCCTTTTCGCTCACAGAGGCACGGAGGCACGGAGAAATTCAAATCGTATTGCTTGGCATCAAAAATCCTTATGATTCTTCTCCGTGCCTCTGTGCCTCCGTGAGATCACAATCCGGACTTTTTCCGCGCGGGAGCACCCTGATCAGCCCGGCCCGGTGCCCGTGTCGCCCGGCAGCCCGGCCGCCTGCCGGGCGGCGGCCTCGGCCAGGTGGTAGATCTCCATGAGCGGCTTGCCCGACCGCTCCGAGGCGGCGCGGCAGGACTCGTACTCGGGGCTGAAGCGGACGGGCCGGCCGTAGCGCTTGCCGATCTTGACGGACACCCGGCCGGCGGGCGTGTCCACGTCCAGGCTCTCCCGTTCCAGTTCGGCGCGGCCGACCCGGTGGCACCGGATGCCGAAGGTGCTGGTGGCGCGGAAGAGTTCCTCCGTGAGGCGCGCGGTGCTCTCGGGCCGGCAAAGGACCGTCAGGAGCGAGCCGGGGCGGAACTTCTTCATGTACACCGGCGAGAGGAAGACGTCCAGGGCCCCCTCGGCGGGGAGCCGGCCCGCCAGGTCGCCGATGAGTTCGGGGGTCATGTCGTCGAGGTTGCACTCCAGGACGTCCACCTCCCCGTCGAAAGGGGAGGAGAGGGCGGTTTCCTCGTGCTCCATGAGGAGGAGCCGCAGGACGTTGCCGCCCCCGGGGAGTTCCCGGGACCCCGCGCCGTAGCCGATCCCGGTGATCCGGCCGGGGACCATCCGTCCGGGGTCGCGGACGAGGGCCTTGAGGACCGCGGCCCCCGTCGGGGTGACCATCTCGGCGCGGAAGGGGCCGGTGTAGACGGGGAAGCCCTTCAGCAGTTCGGCGGTGGCGGGGGCGGGGACCGGCAGGGTGCCGTGGGCGCTCTCCACCGTCCCGGAGCCGACGTCGGCGGCGGTGCAGGTGAAGGCGTCGGGGCCGAGGTGGTCAAGGGCGACGGCGATCCCCACGATGTCGATGATGGAGTCCACCGCCCCCACCTCGTGGAACTTCACCGTTTCCGGCGGGACGCCGTGGACTTTCCCCTCCGCCTCCGCCAGGAGATGGAAGATCTCCAGGGCCAGCTTCGCCTCCGCGGCCGGGAGGTGCGAGGTCTCCAGCATGCGGTGGATGGAGGCGTAACTCCGGTGGTGGCCGGCGTGTCCGTGGTCGTGACCGGCCGTGCCCGGCGACGGCGGGTGGGGGGCGCCCGAGGCCCCGGCGGGGGGGTGGGCGTGGGGCGGGTGAACGTGGGGAGGGGCGCCCGCCAGCAGCGCCCGCAGGTCCGGTTTCTCCGGGAGGGCCTCGAAGCGCAGGGCCCGCATCCCCCCGCGCTGGACGGGGAAGCACCGGACGTCGTTGCCCTCGGGCACCAGGGAGGCCACCGCCCGGGTGATCTTCTCGAGGGGGGCGCCCAGGTCCACGAGGGCGGCGAGGATCATGTCCCCGCTGCAGCCGAAGGTCAGGTCGAAGTGCAGGATCTTCATGAGGTCTCCAGTTCCTTCTCGATCCGGGGGAGGCTTTCCCCCGCGGGCCCCTCCAGCCGGGCATCCGCCTGGAAGCTCAGGGGGGTGGGCGTGACGTTGAGTTCGAGCACCCAGGCGCCGGAGGCGTGGGCCACCAGGGGCAGGGACGCGGCCGGCTGGACGATCCCCGAGGTGCCGGCCACCACCACCACCTCCGCCTGCCGGACGGCGTTCACGGCGGCCATCCAGGTGTCCTCGGGGAGGGCCTCCCCGAACCAGACCACGCCGGGGCGGAGGAGGGCGCCGCAAGGGCAGCGCGGGGGAAGCGGCCGCAGGGGGACCTCGAGGTTCCGGGTGGACCGGCTGCAGGCGGGGCACCGGAGTTCCCAGATGTCGCCGTGCAGTTCCAGGACACGGGTGTTCCCCGCGCGGCGGTGAAGGCCGTCCACGTTCTGGGTGACGAGGGTGAAGGACGCGAAGCGGCGTTCCCACCGGGCGAGGACCGCGTGGCCCGGGTTGGGCTCGCAGCCGGCGATCAGGGTGCGGCGCCAGTCGTACCACTCCCAGACCAGGAGGGGGTCCCGCCGGAAAGCCTCCGGGGTCGCCAGGTCCTCGGGGCGGTGCTGACGCCACAAGCCCCCGTCGCCCCGGAAGGTGGGGACCCCGCTCTCCGCGGAGATGCCGGCGCCGGTCAGGACGACGAGGCGGCGGCACGTCCGCAGACGCTGGCACGTTTGCACGAAAGGGTCTTCCATTTGTCCGTCGGTCCCCACAATTTTCTTCGCTGGCACAGCCGGTTCTGTTATAGTATAGCCTTTCGGCGAAAGCAAGCCGAAAGGGTCTTCGCGGTTTTCACCGCGCTCCGGCTCCCGGGGCCCGACATCGCCTGAATCAACGTGAGGCGCCATGCGACAACAAGCGACCCCCCGCCGTTTGGGGCGGAGCGGGGCGGCCGGCCCGGCCGCCGTCCTCCTCCTCGTGCTCGCCCTGGCCGGCTGCCAGGAGCGCCGACCGGCCGGCGACACCGGCCCCGTGGCCTTCCAGGTCGGCGACCGGCGCGTCGGCGCGGCGGAGATCGACGCCTTCGTGCGGATGAACGTCCCCGCCGCGGACCTGCGGCTGATGAAAGACCCCCAGGCCCGGAAGAAGGTCGTCGAAACGCTGGAGCAGATGTTCCTCCTGGGCCAGCGGGCCCGCCGGGCCGGCCTCGCCGAGACCGACGAGTTCCGCCGGCTCCTGCGCCTCTCGGAAGAGCAGATCCTCACCCGGCTCTACCTTCGGCGGGAGATCGAGCAGAACACCCGGGTGACCGAGGCCGAGGCCCAGGCCTACTACCGGGCGCACCCCGGGGAGTTCACCGTGGACCGGGCGAGGGTCGCCCACATCCTGGTGACGGACCCGGCCCGGGCCCAGGTCATCGCCGGGCTCCTCAAGGCGGACCCGGGGGCGTTCCCCCGCCTCGCGGCGGAGCACTCCCAGGACGCACGGTCCCGGGCCGCGGGCGGGGACCTGGGCTGGATCGCCCGGGGGCAGACCCTGCCCGAGTTCGACCAGGCGGTGTTCCGGACCCCCGTGGGGGGGATCGCCGGCCCGGTCCGGACCCGCTACGGTTTCCACCTCCTCCGCGTGGCGGAACGCCAGTCGGGCGCGCGGCCCTTCGACGAGGTGAAGAGCGGGATCGAGGAGCGGCTCCTGGACCGGAAGCGGGCCGAGACGCTGGAGCGGATCCTGGAGGCGGCCCGCCGGGAGACCCCGGTGAAGGAGTTCCCCGCGGTCATCGAGAAGGACGTCGCCAAGGGGTTTTGATGGACAGGGTGCTGGTGGTCGAGGACGAGCGGGAGATGCTCCGGGGGTTGCGTGACCTCCTGGAGTCCGAGGGGTACGAGGTCCTGACGGCCGACGGCGGGCGCGCGGCGCTGGAGCGCTTCGCCGAAGAGCGCCCCGACCTGGTGATCCTGGACCTGATGCTGCCGGACCTGGACGGCCTCGAGGTCTGCCGGAGGATCCGGTCGGCCGACCCCCGGACACCGGTCCTGATGCTCACGGCGCGCACCCTGGAGCACGACACCGTGGTGGGCTTCGAGGCCGGGGCCGACGACTACGTGGCCAAGCCCTTCTCCGTCTCCGTCCTGCTGGCCCGCGCCCGCGCGCTGCTCCGGCGGCGGGGGGGCGGCGCGGCGGGAGACCTCCTCCGGATCGGCCCCTGGGCCCTGGACACGGGGCGGTTCACCCTCACCCGGGAGGGGTGCGAGACCCCGCTGACGTTTTACGAGGTGGAGGTCCTCAAGCTCCTCCACGCCCATGCAAACCAGGCCCTCAGCCGGGACTGGATCTTCCGCCGGGTCTGGGACCTGGAGTGCGACGCCGGCAACCGGACCGTGGACAACTTCGTCGTCAAGCTCCGAAAGAAGCTGGAAGACGACGTGAAGCGTCCCCGGTACCTCATCACGGTGTACGGGAAGGGGTACAAGCTGGTCCCGTGACCGTCCGGGCGAAAGTCCGCGCGCCCGCCCGCCGGCGGGTCGACGACAACACCATTCAGGAAGTGAATAGGGATGAATTACCTGGAAGCCGCAACCAAGATCATCGAGGAATCGGGCAAACCGCTCACCTGCCGGGAGATCGTGGACATCGCCCTGGAACGCAAGCTCATCGAGCCCCAGGGCAGCGACCCCGCCACCGTGCTCAACTCCCTGATCATGCAGGACCTCAAGCTCAAGGGGCTCCGCTCGGAGTTCTCGCGGATCGGGACGGGGGTCACCCTCCGCCGCCTGATCTACAAGAACGCCATCGACCCCGAGCCGGCCCGGGAACGGGACCCCCAGCCCCCGTGGGACCCCCAGCGGGAACCCCCGAGGGAAACCACGCGGGAACGGGAACCGCGGCGGGAGCGCGACCGGGAGCGCCCCAAGGCCGGCGGCCGGCGGGCGCGGAGCACCGAGAAAGAGTGGAAGAACGCCAAGCCCGGCCGCAAGCCCGTCGCGAACGAGCGGCGCGCCAAGCCCGACGCCGCCCCCCGGCCCGTGCGCCCCGTCGTCGAGGACGAGTTGTGGGGGGCCGTCAAGCAGCTCGGGATGGCCTCCGGCTACCGGGCCTTCCCCATCGGCCTGAGCGGCGGGACCGCCCGCGCCATGGGCTGGTACGACGACCGCAACCCGGAGATCGCCCTGGTCCTCTGCGACGAGGGCGAGGGGGCCGATCTCGAGGCGGCCCTAGAGGAACTGGTGAAGCGCAACTTCCACAAGGTGGTCCTGGTGGCGGGGAAGGGGTCCCCGGCCGCCCTGGAGGAGAAGGTCTCGGGTTCCCCCTGGCTGGGGAAGCTCTCCATCGTCGCCGGCGACCTCCTCCTGGAACGGGCCAACAGCGGGGTCCTTTTCCTGGAGTTCTTCCGCCAGCTCCGGGACTGCCGCCCCCTGGGCGAGCACCGGGAGATCCGGATCGGGTGACGGGGCCGGGCTGCAGGCGCCTGCGCGGTTACAGCCCACCGGCCGGCCGGGGAAACCGGACAGGGGACCACGAAATACACGGAATACACGAAAGAAGAAGACTGAAGTGCCTGTAAAGTGAAATCGCCGGCAAACTGCGCAACGATTTCGGGGGCACACGGCATCCCTGAACCCTTCGCGAGCTTTGAGACGTTGCGAGGCCAGGACCCGGACAGGCCCTCGCCAAGGCGCCTACCCCGTCACCCGCACCCGCACGGGGAAACCCTCCGAGGCGTACTCCGGGGGGAGGGTGCGGCCGTGAAGGCGGATCTCCTCGCCGTCCCGGACCCCGGCCGGGGTGGCCACCCAGAAGGCGCGGCGCCCCTGTCCCACGGGAAGGATGACCCACTTCCGCGCCCCGAGGTCGGCCTCGCGCCGCGTCAGCCACAGGACGGCCTCCCCGGCGCCGTCTCCGGGCCCGGGCGGCGGGGTCCCCAGGGGCTGGAGCCTCGGGGGGGCCTGCCGCACGGTCCGCCGGTCCAGGCGCCGGTCCAGGCCGACCCGGGGCAGGACGTCCAGCAGCTTGCCGAAGAGCAGCCCCGCACCGAACCCGCCCACGTGGGCCCACCAGGCGGTCCCCCCCGCCTCGGCGGAGGTGAACAGCCCCGAGACCAGCTGGATTCCCAGCCAGTAGACCAGGAAGAAGGGGGCGGGGACCTCGAAGACGGGGAAGAGGAGGAAGATGGGGACGACGGTCAACACCCTCGCGGCGGGGAAGAAGATCAGGTAGGCCCCCATGACGCCCGACACCGCCCCGCTGGCGCCGAGGGTGGGGATGGGCGAACCCCAGCTGGTGAAGAGGTGGACGGCCCCGGCGGAGAACCCGCAGAGCAGGTAGAAGGCCAGGTAGCGGAGGTGGCCGAGGCGCTCCTCCACGTTGTCGCCGAAAATGTAGAGAAACCAAAGGTTCCCGAGGAGGTGGAACCACCCGCCGTGGAGGAACATGGAGGAGAGGAAGGGGAAGGCCTGCTCCCAGAGGGTGAAGTGGGCGGCGACGGACGGGTCTGCGTAGCGCAGGGGCACGATCCCGTACAGGACGAAGATCTCGTTCAGGCGGTGGGTGTTGGCGAGCTGCCAGAGGAAGACCAGGACGTTGGCGGCGATCAGGGCGGTGTTGACCACGGGGAAGGTCCGGGACCGGATGGTGTCGCGCAACGGGATCACGGGAACTCCTGGGCCGGGGTGTCGGCTCCTCACCCAATTGCCCCAATCCGGCGCGGATGTCAAGCGGATTCGAAGTGACCGCCGGTGAAGCCCGCCGACCGGGTCCCGGCCGCGGCCCGGGCACTTCGGGTTGGGGTTGTGCCGGAGGGCGCCCTGTGATAGAATCCGGTTTTCGCCGCGAACGAAACCTGTTGGGTTCGAAAACAGTCGGAAAACGAACGGGAAAGTGCCTGTAAATCGTTTGTTTGAGCCATCGCCCGGAGGGCGATGGTACTTTTTGCGGGGATGTCAAACCCGATCCACCCCGAGAGGAGCAGCCATGGGCGACAAGATGCACCCCCTTCCCTTTGAAACGCTTTTGAACTGGGTCCGCACCGAGTACGAGCGGGCGGCCTCCATTTTCGGCATCCCGGAGACCCGCTTCTACCGCAAGCAGGGCTACCCGTCCCTCGACCTCTTCGGCCGTCCCTGCGCCATGCCCCTGGGGCCTGCCGCCGGCCCGCACACCCAGCTGGCCCCCAACCTGCTGGCCGCCTTCCTCGCCGGCGGGCGTTTCATGGAACTCAAGACCGTCCAGATCATGGACACCCTCGAGATCCCCAAGCCCTGCATCGACGCGGAGGGGGAGGGCTACAACACCGAGTGGTCCACGGAGTTGACGGTGGAGCAGGCCCTGGAAGAGTACCTCAAGGCCTGGGTCATGACCCACCTGCTCCAGAAAGTGCTCTTCCAGCAGGAAATGAAACCGGGCTTCGTCTTCAACATGAGCGTGGGGTACACCCTCGAGGGAATCATGTCCCCCAAGATTGACGCCTTCATCGAGGGCCTCAAGGACGCCTCCCGCCACCCGGTGTTCCGGTCCTGCGTGGACCGGGTCGTCACCGGGGCCAACCAGGGCGAGTTCGACCGGATGCTGGAGCGCAACGGCCTCAACCGCGGCGCCCTGGAGGGGATCGAGGCGGTCCCGCCCGCCGTCTGCGGCTCGGTGGCCCTGTCCACCATGCACGGGTGCCCGCCGGCCGACATCGAGGCCATCTGCCGCTACCTCCTGTCCGAGAAAAAGCTCGACGCCTACGTGAAGCTCAACCCCACGCTGCTCGGGCACGACTTCGTCCTGAAGACCCTTCGCGACCGCGGTTACCGTCACATCGGGCTCCGGGAGCACTCCTTCACCCACGACCTCCAGTACCCCGACGCCGTCGCCATGCTCCGGCGGCTCGTCGCGTTCGCCGCGGACCAGGGCCGCCGCTTCGGGATCAAGCTCTCCAACACCCTGGCGGTGGTGAACGCCAAGGGGGCCCTCCCGGGTGACGAGATGTACATGTCCGGGCGCGCCCTCCACCCCCTGACCCTCACCCTGGCCGCGCGCCTGGCCGCGGAGTTCGACGGCCGGCTGCCCATCTCCTACTCGGGCGGGGCGGACGCCTTCAACCTCGCCGACCTCTTTGCCTGCGGGGTCCGGCCGGTCACGGTTGCCACCGACCTGCTCAAACCCGGCGGTTACCTCCGGATGGCTCAGATGGCGGAGCGTCTCGACGCCGCCCCCGAAGAAGTGTGGCAGAGGGACCGCATCGACGTGGCCCGGCTCGAGGACCTGGCCCGCCAGGCCGTCCGGCCTTCCCGGGAAGGGGAACGGGTGTCGGCCCGGGCCGGGATGAAGAAGCGGGACCCCCTGCCCCTCTTCGACTGTGCCATGGCCCCCTGCGTCACCAACTGCCCCATCCGCCAGGACGTCCCCGAGTACGCCCGGCTGCTGTCCCGGGGGCTTTTCGCCGAGGCGCTGGAACTGGTCGCCTCCCGGAACCCCCTCCCCCACATCACCGGGACCCTCTGTGACCACCAGTGCATGGCCGCGTGCACCCGGAACGACTACGAGGCGCCGGTCCGGATTCGCGACCTCAAGCTCGCGGCCGCGGTGAACGGCGGCCCGTCGGTGCAGAAGGCCCCCGTCCCCCCGCAGAAGGACGTCCGCGTCGCCGTGGTGGGCGCCGGCCCCTCCGGCCTGGCCGCGGCCTGTTTCCTCGCCCGGGGCGGTCTGCGGGTCACCGTCTTCGACCGCCGGGCGGAGGCCGGCGGCACGGTGCGCCACGTCATCCCCCGGTTCCGGATCGCCCCGGAAGCCATCGCCAAGGACATCGAACACGTCCGCCGCTTCGGCGTGGACTTCGCCCAGGAGACGCCCGAGAACCTCACGGTGGAAAGCCTGCGGGCCCGGGGCTTCACCTACGTCTACCTCGCCATCGGCGCCGGGACGTCGAACCCCTTGCCGCTGGACGGCGACCCGGCGAAGGTCCACGACGCCGTGGAGTTCCTCCTGGCATTCAACCGGGATGCGTCCGCGGTCGCCCTCGGCAGGTCCGTCGTCGTGGTGGGCGGCGGAAACTCCGCCATGGACGGCGCCCGGGCCGCCCTCCGGGTCCCCGGGGTGGAACGGGTGACCATCGTCTACCGCCGGACCGAGGCCCAGATGCCCGCCGACCGGGAGGAGTTCGACAACGCCCTTGCCGACGGCGTGGTCTTCCGCGAGCTGCTCGTGCCCGTCAGCCTCTCGGCGGACGGGCAGCTGAAGTGCCAGGCGATGGCCCTGGGCGAGCCGGGCCGCGACGGGAGGCCCGTCCCCGTGCCGGTCCCCGGCCGCTTCGAGACCCTCCCGGCGGACACGGTCATCGCCGCCATCGGCGAGAAGGTGGACACCGACTTTCTCCGACACTGCGGCCTCGAGCTGGACGAGCGGGGCTGGGTGAAGGCGGACCCGGCGACCCTGGAAACCACCGTCCCCGGCGTCTTCATCGGCGGCGACGCCTGGCGCGGGCCGTCCACCGTGGTGGAGTCCATCGCCGACGGCCGGACCGCGGCGGAGGTGATCCTGGGCCGGGAGGGGTGCGCCCTTTCCCCCTTCCCGAAAACCGTCCCCGAGGACTCCGCGCTGAGCATCACCTGCCGGCGGGGACGGCTGCAGGACGCGGCGCCCGGGGCCCTTGCCGACACCGCCGCGGTCCGGGCCGAGGCCGAGCGCTGCCTGCAGTGCGCCACCGTCTGCGACAAGTGCGTGGAGGTCTGCCCCAACCGGGCCAACGTCGCCCTCGACGTCTCGGGGGACGGGGAGCACTTCGCCAACGCCCACCAGATCCTTCACCTGGACGACTTCTGCAACGAGTGCGGCAACTGTGCCACCTTCTGCCCCTGGGACGGCAAGCCTTATCTCGGCAAGTTCACCGTGTTCGGCTCCCTCGACGAGTTCAAGGCCAGCCGGAACAAGGGTTTCATCGTCGTGGGGGAGCCCGGCGCCCAGGTGGCGTGGATCCGCCTGAACGGCGAAGTCTTCGAGCGGCCCCTGGACATCGGGGCGGAATCGGTGCACCACGAGACCCCGGCGCCCGAACCGGCCATGCGCATGGCCCTGTCCCTGGTCCGGAAAATCCGCGCGGAGTTCCCGCATCTGTTGTTTCATAGGCTGTAGGGGATTAGGCTGTAGGCTGTAGGTCCGGAGGAATTGTCGTCGGTATCGGTATCGGTATCGGTATCGCAATCGCAATCGGTATCGCAATCGGTATCGCAATCGGTATCGCGATCGGCATCGCAATCGCAGTCGCAACCGCGATCGCAACCGATGGGACTCGGCACAATCCCCCGTGAAACAGGATCTTTGAAAAATGAGCTGGACTGACGACCGTTGCCAGTGGCGCAAGCTTCAGCTTGCGCGCACCAACCGGGAAGCCGCAAGGCGTATCGCGGCGTTTCCCCATGTTCGCGTAACCTTGCCGCGATCGGGGCCCGGCGCTTTCCCCCCGCCCCTCCGGGGCGGGGTCGTCCAGGAAACGCGGCGGCGTTTCCCCGGGGCGGACGGAGCGCCGCGAGATGGGCAGGTGGTTCATCCTGTCCGTTCCTTGGCTTGATTTTCGTGGATTTCGTGTATTTCGTGGTTCATGATTGTCCGGGGTTCGAGGTTGGGCGCCATGCACCCGTGCAGGGAGGAACGTCCGGTGAGCGTGCGGTCGGGAAGGAGAGCGGCAGAGTCGGCGGCATCGATTGCGGCAACGATTGCTATACCGAAACCGATTGCGATTGCGATTCCGATTGCGATTCCGATACCGATACCGACCCCGACGACATTTCCTCCGGACCTTACAGCCTACAGCCTACAGCCTACAGCCTATAGCCTACAGCCTAATACCATCGGGAGGCCAACATGCTGATCCTCAAGAACGCCACGATCCTTCAGTTCCACCCGGCCGAAGTCCGGCCGGGGGTCGACATCGCCGTCGAGGGGTGCCGGATCCGGGAGGTCGGGCCCGGGATCGCCGCGAAGTACCCCGAGGGCCGGATCATGGACCTGTCCGGGATGTTCGTCAGCCCGGGCATCGTCTGCTCTCACAACCACTTCTACTCGGCCCTGGCGCGGGGGATCCTGGCGGACATCCCCCCTGCCGACAACTTCGTCCACCAGCTCCAGAACCTGTGGTGGCGTCTCGACCGGGCCCTGGACGAGGAGTCGGTCTGGTACAGCGGCCTCGTCGGCGCTCTCGAAGCCGTCAAGGCCGGGGTCACCGCCGTGGTGGACCACCACGCGTCGCCCGCCTTCATCACGGGCTCCCTTTCCACGCTCAAGCGCGCCTTCGCCGAGACCGGCCTGCGGGGGGTCCTCTCCTACGAGGTCACCGACCGCAACGGCGAAGCGGGCATGGAAGAGGGGGTGCGGGAGAACGCGGACTTCCTCCGCTCCCTCGCCGCCGACCGTGAGACCCCCCAGACCCACCTCGTGGAGGGCGCGGTGGGCGGCCACGCCCCCTTCACCCTCAACGACCGCGCCCTGGGGCTGATGGCGGAGGTGGTGGCCGAGTCCGGCCGCGGCGTCCACGTGCACGTGGCGGAGGACGCCTACGACCCGGCCTTCTCACGCCACGTGAGCCAGTCCAGCCCCCTCGCCCGGCTTCGCGACGCCCGGCTGCTCAACGACAAGGCCCTCGTCGTCCACGGGGTCTTCCTGTCGGACGAAGACCTGGAGATCCTGGGCGAGTACGACGGGTTCCTGCTCCACAACGCCCGGTCCAACATGAACAACCACGTGGGCTACCGGCGGGGCTTGGGGGACATCCGCAACGTCGCCCTGGGGACCGACGGGATCGGGTCCGACATGTACGCCGAGACCCAGGCCGCCTTCTTCAAGAACCGCGACGCCGGGGCCGGGTTGTGGCCCGGGGACTTCCTCCGCTTCCTCCAGAACGGCAACGTGATCCTGGAGCGCTACTTCGGGTGCCGTTTCGGCTGCGTGGCCCCGGGCTTCGCCGCGGACCTCACCGTCACCGACTACGCGCCGCCCACCCCGCTGTCCGCCGACAACGTGGCGGGGCACTTCGCCTTCGGGATGAGCGCCCGGGACGTGCACACCGTCATCGTCAACGGCCGCGTGGTCTACGAGAACCGCCGGTTCCCGAAGGACGTGTCCGCCGTCTACGCCCAGGCCGCCGAGGTGGCCGGCCGGATGTGGAAGCGGATGAACGGGATCTGGTAAGGCTGTCAGGCTGAAGGTAGATAGGCTGAAGGTAGATAGGCTGAAGGTAGATAGGCTGAAGGTAGATAGGCTGAAGGTAGATAGGCTGAAGGTAGACAGGCTGAAGGTAGATAGGTTGAAGACCGGAGGGATTGGGTAGAAAGGGTTCAGGACACTCAAACGGCATGGGTTTTTCCGGACCTTCAGCCTAACAGCCTTCAGCCTATCAACCTCTCTCCAGGCCATCGAGGGCAGACATGAGAGTCCTCCGCATGCTTCACGACTACCACCGGCGCATCCGGCGGGGCCACCGCTGGGCCTGGCGCAACGACTTCGAGCCGGGGACGTTCGACGGCCTCCCGGCCGGCTCCGTCGTCCGACTGGAGAGCCGCGAGGGGGAGTTCCTCGGCCTCGGGTTCGCCAACGGCGCCTCCCACGTGGCCGTCCGCGTGATGACCGAGCGCGACGAACCCGTGGACGGGGCCCTCATCCGCGAACGCGTCCGGCAGGCCGTGGCGTGGCGGCAGGTCGTGCGGCGGGGCGACGAGACCTTCCGGGCGGTCTACGGCGAGTCCGACGGCCTGCCGGGGCTGGCGGCGGACCGCTACGGGCCCGTGCTCGTCCTCTCCCAGAGCGTGGCGGGGATGGAGCCCTGGACCGACGCCCTGGCCGCCGCCCTGGACGAGGCGCTCCACCCCGAGACCATCCTGCTGAAGAACACCAACCGCCTGCGGGTCCTGGAGGGCCTCCCCCTGGAAAAGCGCCTGCTCAAGGGCGCGTGGGACGGCCCCGTGGAGGCCGTCTACGACGGGGCCCGCGTCCTCGTCGACTGCCTGGGCGGACGGAAGACGGGCCTGTTTCTCGACCACCGGGAGAACCGGCGGCTCCTGGCCGGCCTCGTCCGGGGCGGCGAGACCGTGCTGGACCTCTTCAGCCACTGCGGTCTCTGGGCCTTCGGCGCCCTGGCCCGCGGGGCCGCCCGCGCCGTCTGCGTCGATGCCGACGCCGCCGCGGTGGAACTCGGCGCCGCCTCCGCCCGCCTCAACGGGTGGGCGGACCGGGCGGCCTTCGTCCAGGCGGACACGCTGGCCTTCCTCGAGGGGGAGACCCGGGCCTTCGACATCGTGGTGCTCGACCCCCCGGCCTTCGTCAAGAAGAAACGCTTCCTCCGGGACGGCCTCGAACTCTACGCCCTGGCCAACGCCGCCGCGCTCCGGCGGGTCGCCCCCGGCGGGCTCTTCGTCACCTCCTCCTGCTCCTCCTTCGTCGACGGCGACGCCCTCGCCCGAGCCGTGGACGAGGCCGCGGCCGACCAGGGCCTCCGCCTGCAGCTCGTCGCCACGGGCACCCAGGCCCTCGACCACCCCGTGCTCGCCCCCATGCCCGAGACCCGCTACCTGAAGTGCCTTTTCTACCGGAGGGTGAGATGACGCCGGAGGACCGTTACGCCCTGGCCCGGCACCGGATGGTGGAGCGGCAGATCCGCGCCCGCGGCGTGCGGGACGAGCGGGTCCTGGAGGCCATGGAATCGGTCCCCCGGGAGTGCTTCGTGCCCCCCGGGACGGAGGGGGAGGCCTACGCGGACCACCCCCTCCCCATCGGCCTCGGCCAGACCATCTCCCAGCCCTACATCGTGGCCTACATGACCGAGGAAGCCCGGATCCGCCCCGCGGACCGCGTTCTGGAAATCGGGACGGGGTCCGGGTACCAGGCCGCCGTCCTCTCCCGGGTGGCCGCGGAGGTCTTCACCGTGGAATGCCTGCCGGACCACGCCCGCGCGGCGGCGTCCCTGCTCGCGCGCCTGGGCTGCGCCAACGTCTCCTGCCGGGAGGGGGACGGCCGCCAGGGGTGGCCGGAGCGGGCGCCCTTCGACGCCATCCTCGTCACGGCGGCGGCGGAAGGCCCCCCCCCGGCCCTGGTGGAGCAACTCGCCCCCGGCGGCCGGATGATCATCCCGCTCGGGGGGTGCTATGGGGCCCAGTATCTCTGCCGGCTCCGCCGGACCGACGCCGGCGCCGTGATCCGGGAACCCCTCATCGGCGTCCGCTTCGTCCCGCTGGTCACCCCGGGAGAGAGGCTGTAGTCCCTACGAAGTAAGATCTTTGGCAAAATGAGCAAGATTTGAGATCATCGGTGGGCTCCCACCGCTTTCAGAGCGGGGAAACCCGATGCGGGGACGGAGGAGGGAATCCCGGCAGTGT
>JAGNHB010000073.1 GCA_018001935.1 Acidobacteriota bacterium | reverse complement strand
CGACGGTCACCCGACTTCTGTCAAAGGCTGCGGGGGCACAGGTCCAAAGAGAGTTCTTTGCGAAACGGGAGTGCGGTGGTGCTCCCCGCAGCCACTTGCTTCCTCGTCCTGATTACAATGTACAGGAATGCGGCGGCTTGACCTGCTCCTTCGCGTCGGGTCACGCCCGGCCCGTCTCCAGCCAGGCGGCCCAGTCGGGGCGACCATTCTCCCGCGCGCGCCGGGCGGCGGCGGGATGGTCGTAGGGGACGCTGTGGAGGGCCACCCGGCACGCGTCGTCCGCCCGCTCCAGCAGCGCGTAGGAAGCGTGGGGGGCGAAGGTCTCCATGACGTGGGGGACCGGCGCGTCGTCGTCGTACGCCGGGAGGCCGACGCTCCCGGGGTTGACGACGATCCGGCCGCCGGGGATCGCCACGAGGTTTGGTATGTGGCTGTGGCCGCAGAGCACCACCGGCGCCGTCACCCCTTCCAGCGCGGCGGAGATTTCCCTTTCGGGCCGGACCCGGGCGAAACCGCGCGAGACGTCCTCCAGCAGGTAGGTCTTGTCGTTCGAGGGCGTGCCGTGACAGAGAAACAGCCCCTCGGCGTCCGACCGTGCAGAAGGAAGTGACCGCAACCACCGGATACCTTCCGGTCCGATCGCTTCCACCGAGAAACGCACGGTTTCGGAGCGGAACCGGCCCCGGTCGGCCGCCTCGACGAGTTCCCGGTCCTCGTTCCCCCGGACGGTCGGCGCTTCCAGACGGCGCATGACCTCGAAGGTCTCCTGCGGCCACAGCGGGCCGTAAAGCACGTCCCCCAGGTCGAGGAAACGGTCCGCCCCCGCCTCCCGCGCATGCGCCAGCACCGCCTCCAGGGCGGGCAGGTTCCCGTGGATGTCGGCCAGCACGGCGATTTTCACGTTTCCTTCCCTCTTTCCCGACGATGTCCCCTCTTCCCGAAAACAGTTCCATTCTAGCAGAAAGAGGCCTCCGGTACTCACCCCGCCGGCGTGGCAGCAAAATTCGCGTGGTTTTCTTCGCGGTTTGCTTTTCGGCATTCTTCTGGTTTTTCTCCGGATGCAGTGTTTTTCAAGAATCGCTTCCCTACGTATCCCGAAGGGATACAGGATATTAGTCGGGGGGTGCTCCGCCGGAGGCGGTGCTCCCACCGGACAAGGGGCGGCCGATCTGATTCGCGCCCCGGAGGCGGGGCTCCAGCCGGACATGGAGTCCGTCGGTGCGGTTTCGACGGACCGTGGTAGAATATTCAGGTCGTGGAATTCCAGGCGCGGAGGTGGGGTCATGATCATTCGCAACGGTCGGGTCGCCTTCCCGGAGCGGGACGAACCCCAGCGGGCGGACCTCCGGGTGGAGGAAGGGATCATCGCCGAGATCGGGAAAGGGCTGGGCGGCGATTCGGACGTCCTCGACGCCGGCGGCCTCCTCGTCCTCCCCGGCGGCATCGACCCCCACGTGCACTTCGACGACCCGGGCTACACCCACCGGGAAGACTTCACCCACGGCAGCATGGCCGCGGCCGCGGGCGGCGTCACCACCGTGGTGGACATGCCCTGCACCTCGGTGCCCCCCGTCACCACGCTGGCCAACCTCGAAACCAAGCTGGCGGCGATCGCGGGCAAATCCGTCGTCGACTTCGGGCTCTACGGCGGCATTTCCCGCCAGTCCTTCGACGAGGGCTTCCCCGGCAACGTCCGGGAACTGGCCCCCGAGGTGCTGGGCATCAAGGCCTATTTCGTCTCAGGGATGGACACCTTCGCCCGCCTCGACCACTGGCGCTTCGAGCGGCTGCTGACCGAGACGGCGTCGCTGGGCCTCCCGGTGCTCCTCCATGCCGAGGATTTCGACTACGTGTCCGCGGCGGAGCCCTGGGCCCGCCGGCGGGGGAACGAGCCGGTCCGGCACTACGAGGCGCGCCCCGAGTCCGCGGAGTTGCTGGCCGCCGTCTGCGCCGTGACCCTGTCCCGGAGGACGGGGGCCCCGCTCCACCTGTGCCACGTGGGGACCGCGGCGGCCGCGGAGTTCACCCGGGGAATCCGCACCGTCACCTGCGAGACGGCCCCCCACTACCTCGCCTTCGACCTGGAGGACTTCGCCCGGATCGGCGCCCCCCTCAAGATCACCCCGCCCGTGAAGCCCGGCCAGCGGGACGCCCTCTGGCGCCTCCTCGCCCTGAACACCGTCACCTTCGCCGCCTCGGACCACGCCCCCTGCCCCCGGGAGGAGAAGGAGACCGGCTCGATCTGGACCGACTACTCCGGCATCCCGGGGACGGGGACACTGCTTCCTTACCTGCTTTCCGAGGGTTACCTGGCCGGGAGGCTCTCCCTGTCCCGGTTCACGGACGTCATCGCCGGTTCCGCCGCACGGCGGTACGGCCTCGCCGACCGGAAGGGGCACCTCGTCGTCGGCAAGGACGCGGATTTCGCCCTGGTGGATCCCGAGGGCAACTGGACGGTGGAGGGCGCAAGGTTTCTCTCGAAGGGGAAAATCACGCCCTTCGAAGGGATGACGCTCCGGGGGAAGGTGGTGAAGACCCTGGTGCGCGGGCGGGTGGTCTACGACGCGACCGAGGGGATCGTCGCCGAGCCCGGCTGGGGCCGCCGCCTCCGGCGCCACGCCTGATCTTTCGGCCGCCCTTTCCAGGACCGACCGGAGCCGGCCCTTTCACCGCCCCAACCCGGAAACACCGAAGAGGAACCAAGGATAACCACGGATAAACACGGATAAGCCGGAAACTCCGGGAACAAAGAGGCGATGCGGCCTCAGCCTCTCGCAAAGGCGCAAGGGCGCAAAGCCTCGCAAAGCCGGGACCCGAGAAGCGATTGCCGGCAGGGTTCCGGTGCCCCCGCCCTGTTTGCAGGGATGTCAGGATTTCAATTCGCGTATCCCGCGGCAGTTTTTCAACCGGTTTCCCTCGTTTTCAACGCAAGAGCACGTTCGTGTGGTTCGTGTGGTTCGTGGTTTTTATCTGTTACCCGTGTTCATCCGTGGTCCATTCCCCGTAATACCGGTTCCCCCGCTCGTTCCCCAGCGCGCGCCGGACGGCCGCCGCGACGCCCGGGCTCGAGAAGAGGCGGAGCGAGACCTTCAGCAGCGGTCCGGTCGCCTGGAGGCGCCGGGCGGCCCGGAGGATGGGGGCGTCGCCTTCCCGCTCCCAGCCGGCGAGGAGGTGGCGCTCCACCCGGCGCAGCAGGCCGATGCGGCGATCGACGGCCGCGGGGAACGCCTCCGGGCGACCGTCCAGGATCGCCGCCGCCGCCGCTTCGCCCGAGAGCCATGCGCCGTCGATCCCCCCGCCGTGCAGGGGGGAGGCGAAGGCGCCGGCGTCGCCCACCCGAAGTACGTTCCCCTCCACCAGCGGGCGGCAGGGGTGCAGGGGCATCCAGCCGCCCGCCTTCCGCAGTTTCCGGGCGCCGTCGATCCCGCGGCGGCGGAGGAAGTCCTCCAGCAGGGCCCAGGCGTTCGCCAGGGGGCCGCCGGTGACGAGCCGCCCGAAGCCGGCGTGGGCGACCCGGTCGCCCTTGGGGAAGATCCAGAAGTAGCCTGGCGGGTCCGAGACGAGTTCCACGTCCAGAGCGTCCCGCCAGGGGGTGAAATCCCCCTCCAGGGTCCACTGCAGCCCGAAACCGAAGGCACCCGGCATTCCCCGGAACGTCGGGAAGGCGGACCGGCCCCGAGCGTCCACCACCCAGCGGTGGCGGGCCGCGAGGTCGAACGGGTCGGCGGGGGCGCCCTCCCGGAGGTTCACCCCGGCGTCCCGCACCTGCCGGGCGAGGTCCCGCTGCCAGTCCGCCCGGTCGATGACGGCGAAACGGCTCCGGCGCCCCAGGTCGAAGACGAACCGCTCCCCGCCGGCCGTGAGGAAGGCCCGGCGGACCCGGGTCCGCACGAAGGGCCGGACGTCCGGGACCACCCCGGCGAAGTCCAGGACGCCCTCGGCGCACCGGATATCGCCCCCGACCCGCCCCCGCTCGTAGAGCACGCAGGGGCATCCCCCGCGGGCGAGGGCCAGGGCGGCGGACAAGCCGGCCGGACCGGCACCCGCCACCGCGACGGTGTCGGATGAGGCGAAACCGGCGCTCATGACCGGGTCTTCATGTAGTAACCGTAACTGAGCTTGATCAGGGCTTCCCGGATGTTCTTGGGCTGGAGGAAGCCCTCGGCGGCGAGGAGGGCGGCGAAACGGTCCACGTAGCTTTTCTCCAGGGCGGGCGTGGACTTGGCGTCCTGGCCCAGCAGGGAGTCGAAGTAGCGGATGGCCTCCTGGAACAGGGCGTCGAACGCGGCCGTCGCGGGCCCCAGTTCGGCGGCCAGGTCTTCGTAGCTGTCGGGCAGGAGGCGTTGCGGTCCCATAAGGCGCCACCTTACCACGAAAAAGTCACCGATGCAACGGGTCGCGGCGCCCCGCCCGGGGCGTCGGTCTGCCGGCCGCCAGGGAGAAGGCCCCCTCGGGGTCCCCTCTCCCCTTCGCCCACCCGGGCGGCCCCGCCCCGGCCCTACGGCAACCCGAGGTAGCCCACCCGGCGCGTGCCGTCGGCGGAGTCAGCGGAGAGGCTCCCCGCGACGGCGCCGGACGCGTCCACCTGGAGCCAGGCGACCTCTGCGGCCGTCGGGAAGAGGTCCCCCAGGGCCGCGGCCACCCGTCCCCTGGCGGGGAGGGACCCCTCGGCGGTCCCCAGCAGCTGCCCCGCGGCGGAGAAGGCTTTCACGGCATACGTGACCGCCGCGCCCGCGAGGTTGAGCAGGGAGACACGGGTGGCGAACTCCGGCGCCGGTTTCACCAGGGGAAACACCAGGCGCTCCCCCCCGGACTTCACGGCGGGGAGGCCGTCGAAGCGGAAGGCGCCGGGGTCGGCATCCCGGCTGGCGACGAGTTCGAAGCCCGCGGTGGGCCAGGCCGACTCCACGCGGAGGGAGGCGGCCTCCGGGACGGCCTCCAAACCGAAGAGGGACCAGATTTCCCGGGTGATTTGCTGCCGGGGGTTCACGCCGAAGTAGGCCTGGGCGATGGTTTGGCCCCCGGCGTCCCGGAGAGTGGCCTGGAGGGTGGCGCTCTGGGCCCCCAGGTTGCAGAAGGTGACGCCGGTGAACCAGGCGGTGTTGTCGGGGATCTCGAAAAAGTGCATCGGGGACGGGCCGGCGGCAGCCTGGAGGGCCGTGGGGGAGACGTCGGCGGCCATGAGGCCCGAAAGCCCCGGCTGGTCCCACTTCCCGAAGAGCTCGAAACCGACCAGGGGGGCGTCGGCGGACACGGTGACCGACCGGATGGTGGTCGGGTCGGTCACGCCCGGAAAGACCTGGTCCACGAGCTTCACGTACTTCTCGCCCGGTGCGAGGGACATGGTCGTCGCGGCGAGGGGCGCGCCGTTCTCGTCGGCCGCCCCGAGGGTGAGCGCGGCGGCCTGGCTGCCGGGGTTGACGAGGGTGATCCCCGTGTAGAAGGACCCGCTCCCGGCAGGGGAGACGTAGACGTAGGGGAAGAAGGCCTCCCGGGACGGCGAGCCCGCCAGGGGGAGGACCGTCGCGGACTTCCCGTCCCGGGTGCCGAACTCCACGACCCCCCGGAAGTCGGTCTCGGAGGAGACCTTCACCCAGAGGTCCCCGGTGAGGGCCTCGGGCGGGAAGATCTCCGCCAGGTCGCGCTCGTAGAGGGACGAGGCGCCGAGGGCCGGCGTCGTGACCATCCCCGCGGACGTCCCGTCCGGCCGAACGCCCTCGAGGGTGAGGGCGGCCGCCTGCGAGCCCGTGTTGACGAGGTGGAGGCGGGTCTGCCACGCGGGGCTGGAGACCGCGTGGGCGCAGAACGCCACCCGGACGGCGTTGTCGGTGTCGGCACAGACCGGGGGGGAGGCCGGCCCTTCCCCGCAGCTGTCCTGGGCACTGACGGTGAAGCAGTAGTGAGTGGACGACTTGAGCCCCTCCAGGGTCGTGGCGGTCACGCTGCCCGACCAGGCGGGGTTGCCGTCCCGGTAGACACGGTAGCGGGACACGCCGGGGACGCCGCTCCACGAGAGGCTCACGCTGTGGGCGGTGGTCGCCGTCACCTGGAGGCTGTTGGGGGCCGCCGGGGGCACGCACTGGAAGATGCGGCACGTCATGGGGTTGCCCGGGGCGGAAACGGTGTCGACGCCCATGCCCGTGGAGGACCCGTCGTAACGGTTGCTGCTGGGCAGGGTCCCCGGCCCGATCGTCCTGCCGGCCGTGTAGAAGTCCCCCGCGTCCGCCCAGCCGTTGCCGGTCTCGATCTCCTCGAGGCCGTCGGCCTCCATCAGCCGGAGGAGTTTGTGGGCAGTGTAGGAGTTGTCGTAGACGAAGTTGTTCCCGGAGGCGTTCAGGCGGGAGTCCACGTGCCAGATCACCAGGCCGTCGGCGGGCAGTTGCAGGTCGTTGCCCGTGCGGCGGCGGTTCTGGACCAGGAAGAACTCACCGAAGAGGGTGCCGTTGACGATGCCCGGCATGAAAATCGCGGCGTCGGTGGTTCCGGCCGCCGCCCGGAGCGAGACGACGTGGTCGCCCCCGGCGTAGAAGGACGGGGTCATCCAGTCCAGGAGGAACTTGCTGAAGGCGTTGTGGTCGAGGTAGGCGGCGTCCATCATGTCCAGCCCGCCGCAGCCGCCCTGCGGCCCGATGGAGTCGTTGTAGTCGTAGTAGTCGGGAAGCCCCAGGGCGTGGCCCGTCTCGTGGATCATGGTGGCCACCTCGAAGTCGCCGCCCGGGGGGTTGCTCTCCCACATCCAGGAGTAGTCCCTCAGTCGCTTGCCGTCCAGCAGGAGGGAGCCGTCGCCGTAGGTGGTCTGGTAAGCCCACCAGAAGTTGGCCCAGCCGTTGTCCTCGCCGGTCCAGAACACCATGAAATAGTCGACGGCGCCGTCGCCGTTGTTGTCATAGACCGAGAAGTCGTGGCCCGCGGCGTCCATGGCCACGAGGGCCTCGCGGATCAGGGCTTCGCGCCCCGTGTCCGTCTGGGATACGCTGGTGCGCGGGTAGGCGGTCCGGTACCACCCGAGGGTGGCGCCGCCGATCTCCAGGAGGTCCAGGGAGGAGCGGCGGTAGAAGTTCCGCAGGCTCTCGTAGGGGAAGCCCCCGGCGCCGTCCCCGAAGATCCGGTTGTGGATGTCCCCGGCCGTGTAGGTGGAGGGCTCGTCCGTGAACTCGATGAGGAGGGCGAAGATCCTGACGTTGCCGGTGGTGGGCATTCCCCTCCAGGCCGGGGGCGGCGTCAGCTCGGCCTCCGCCTCGGCTTCGGTGCGGCCCTGCGCCATGAGGGCGTACTTTTGCG
Source organism: Acidobacteriota bacterium (assembly GCA_018001935.1). Taxonomy (NCBI): domain Bacteria; kingdom Pseudomonadati; phylum Acidobacteriota; species Acidobacteriota bacterium. The sequence continues at coordinate 19,236 of JAGNHB010000073.1, read as the reverse complement.
ACTTCCACCGCAGCCGTTCCAGGAGGCCCTCCGCGAACCGGTGGTTTCCCAGGCCCTCGGCGAAGGCCTGCCGGGCCGCGAGCGTCCCGTCGGACCGGTACCGGTCCAGCTCGCCGGGTCGCGGCGGGGCGAGGGGGAAGAGGCTGAGGGAACACACCCACAGAACGAACATCGTCAGGATCGCACGCATGCCAACCTCCCAGGGAATCGGGTCGGGCGAGGGACCCCCCTCCACCCGGCGAACAGGGGATTCTACGAAAAAATTCAGCAAGTGTCCCGGGATTTTGCAAACCCTCAAAACAGGGGCCGCCGGAGAGCGTTCCAGGTCATCGGGCAAGAAAGGACGAAACGACCCAAAGGACCAAAACGACCAAAACGACCCCAATGACCGAAAAGATCCAAGGACCCCAATGACCCATCAAGATCATTAAGACAGCAACACCGGGCCGTCCTTTAAGTCCTTTTGGTCCTTTAGGTCCCTTTGTCCTTTAACCCTTTTGCCCTTTAGCCTCTTTGTCCTTTAGCCTCATTGTCCTTCAACCCCTTTGCCCTTTAGCCTTTTTGTCCTTTAACCCCCTTGCCCTTTAACCTCTTTGCCCTTAACACTCCCTTTTCTTCATGCTCCGCGCTTTCCCCTCTCCCGGTCAGTCGCGTTCGCGGAGGGTGAGCCCGGCGAGGGCCAGCAGCACCGCGCCGCAGGCGGCCAGCACCGCCATGCCGGCGAGGTAGTCGGGGAGGGCCACGCCCTGCCCCACCAGCGGTTTGAGGACGTCCAGGGCGTAGGTGAAGGGCGTGACGTGGGCGATCCACCGGACGCTCCAGGGGAGCTGATCGACGGGGATGACCAGCCCCGACAGCAGCACCGACGGCAGCATGAAGAGGGGCACGAAGGGGAAGATCTGCGCCTCGGTCCGGGCCAGGTTGGAAACCAGCATCCCCAGCGCGATGGAGATGAGGGCCAGGAGCCAGTAGACGGCGAAGATGGCCGCCACCGTCCCGGGCGGGTAGGACAGCCGGAACAGGAGGCAGACCTCCCCCATCACCAGGGCGGCCTGCACGGTGGCCAGCACCGCGTAGCCCACCAGGTAGCCCCCGATCACCTCCACCGGTCGGAAGTTGTTGACGAACATCCGGGTGAGGGTCTGCTCGCGCCGCTCCCGGACGATCACCACCAGGCAGAGGATATAGGCGGTGAAGTGGACGATGAAGGCCGTGATGAGCAGGCCGAGGTGGTCCAGGTCGGCGAAGACCCGCGCCGACGGCGGAAGGGCGTCCATGAAGGCGCGGAGGATGTAGACCACCAGGAGGGGCACCCCCAGCGCCAGCCCCAGGAAACGCTTGTCACCCTTCAGCTGCCGTGCGATGCGCCCGCTCACGGCCAGGACGCGGGACTTCATGGCCGATCCTCCCCGTCCTCCCTCAGCAGGCGGAGGAGGACCGCCTCGAAGCCGTCCGGCCGCACCCGAATGGCCCGGACGTCGGCGGAAAGCCCGTACCGGGCCAGCAGCCGGGGCAGTTCCGCCGGGTAGTCGGCGAGCCGGCGGGCGAACGTCTCCCCGCCCGCCGTGATCTCCACCTCCGCGCCCCCCCGGGCGAGGAGCCCCCCCGGCGTGTCCTCCACCACCACGCGCCCCTCCCGCAGCACGCAGAGCCGGTCGCAGGCCAGGGCCTCGTCCACCTGGTGGGTGGAGACCAGCAGGGTGACGCCCCGGGCAGCGAGGTCGCGGAACCCCTTCCAGAAAGCCTCTTTCAGCAGGGGGTCCACCCCGGCCGTGGGCTCGTCGAGGAGGAGCAGCTCCGGGTCGTGGACCATGGCGCAGGCCAGGGAACAGCGCTGCCGGTAACCGCCCGAGAGGGTGTCGGCCCGGCGGTCGGCCAGGTCGGCGAGGCCGGCGAAGGCGAGGGCGGCGGCCACGCGGGCGGGGGGGTCGTCCAGGGCGTGGGCCCGCCCGAAGAAGGCCACGTTCTCGCGAACGGTGAGGTCGCCGTAGAGGGCGGGGGCCTGGGGCATGTAACCGAGGCGGGCCCGGACGGCCCGTTTTCGGTCGGGCACGGGGAGCCCGAAAACCGCCGCCTCGCCCGCCGTGGAGCGGGCGGCCCCCGTCAGGAGCCGGATGAGGGTGGTCTTGCCGGCGCCGTTGGGCCCCAGCAGACCGTAGATCCGACCCCGGGGGACCTCCAGGCTCACGCCGTCGAGGGCCCGGACCTTGCCGAAGTCCTTCCGCAGACCCCGGGCCCGGATGGCCGGGCCGTCCGCCTCAGCGGGCATCGCCGCCCCCCCGGCCCCGTCTCATTCCCACCGGGGGACGCCGAGCACCCGGCAGCGCAGGGTCTCGATGCGGAAGCCGTCCACGGGGGCCTGCACCGCGGGGTCGGCGGGCTTGACCACCGCCGTGGCGGCCCCCTCCACGCGCACCACGAGCCGGAAGGACGTCCCCGGCACCTTCCCGCCCAGGGCCTTGAGCAGCTCGGCCTCCGGGAGGGCGTACTTGTCGTAATGCGCCCGCTTCACGCCGGCGTCGGCGGTGTAGACCCGGACGCCGCCCTCGGCCGGCCCGAGATTGGCCGGGTCGACCTCCAGGGTCGTCGTCCAGGGTGCCCCGGGCCCGTCCACGGCCCAGGCGGTCACGGTGCCGTCGTAATTGGCCACCGCCAGTATCCCGTCCTCCAGGCCGAAGCCGAAGTTGACGGCTTCGGGGTCCTTGACGCCCGGCACCGGCGGGACCGCCACGTTCCAGGCCTCGGCGCCGTCGGTCAGCGAGAGGGCGTGAAGGGCCCTTTCCCCTTCCGTCGCCACCAGGGCGAATCCCCGGAAAACCCGCGGGGCCGCCGGCTTCGTCCCGAAAGCCCGGCGCCACAGGACCGTCCCGTCGTCGGAAAGGCAGACCAACTCCCGGTCCTGCACGGTGAAACGCCGGCCGGTGGCGGGCGATTCCTCCCCCTCCCCGTCCGTCCGCGCGCCCGACCCGGCGGGGAGGCGCTTCCCGGTGAGGGCATCCACGGCCCACCGCGGGCCGCCGCCCGACTCCCGGATCACCCGCCCCCCCCGAAGCAGGGGGGCGGAGGCGATCCGGCCCTTGCCGGCATCGACCTTCCAGAGGGCCCTGCCGGTGGCAAGGTCGAGGCCCAGGAGGACGTGGTTGGGGGAACCGAACTCCACGTACTCCCCCGCCGTCACCACCAGGACGTCCCGGTGGATGCCCACCACCGCGGCGGTCTGGCCGCCGGTTTTCGCACTCCACAACTTCCGGGGGGAATCGGCGGCACCGGGGACGGCCAGGGTGGCGGCCCCGGCGAACAGGACGAGCAGCGCACCCCGCGCCGCCCGGGTCGTGATGTGTTTCATTTCGAATCTCCTTTTATTTCTTCTTTTTCCAGCCGACGGCCAGCAGCACGGCCCCGAGGTCCTTCTTGCAGCCCTTGACCCGGGCCCGGTAGGAGACATCACGCTTGAAGGCGGAGTCGTACCGGGTGACGGAGAGGAGGAACTGCACCTCGGTTTTCGACGTGTCCTCGATGAGGTTGTCCTGGGGGTTGAGGCGCCGGGGGTCCACGTCCTCGGCGAGTTTCTTCGCGGGGGCCTCCGTCAGGACGTGAACCACGCCCATGCGGGTGACGAGAACGAAGGCGGGGCACGGTTCCACCCAGGCCGTGCGGTTGAAGTTGATGAGGCGCCCGGAACTCTCCCCGACGGCGAACTCGTCCGCCGGCCCGGCGAAGGCGAAGGCCTTCGACAACAGCTCCTTCTCGGCGTCGGTGGCCTTGAGGAGCCGGGCGTAGCCGACGTCCTCCGCATTGCCCAGGAGCCAGGCCAGGGCCTTTTCGACGGGCATCGCCGCGACCTTGCCCTCGAACTCCTTCAGGCGGGCGTCCGGGTCCGTCCCGGTGGACGGCGTGAGGGCCTGGGATGAGCCCGCCACCGGCGCCGACGTCATGTCGGGGGACGGGGGGAGGGTCACCGAGGCCGCCGAGACCCGCTCCAGGCGCTTGGCCTGCAGCATGACCTCCTGGAGGATCTTCTGGCTGACCCCCTCCGATTTCAGCGCGATCAGGTCGTCGGTGGTGAGGGTGGGGACGCTGGGTGCGTCCTGGACCATCTGGATGATCAGGGCCTCGTCGAGCCCCGCCTTCGCCATCTTGACGAGGTCTTCCCGGGTGATGGCCTGCCCGGCCAACACCAGGCCGCAGGAGAGGGCGACGACCGCCCACGTCCGCAACGCCGTCCTGAGGAGCCGCATGGATGCCTCCGTTGAAACGTAGTTGGAATGAAGCTAGCGCAAGCGGGGGGGGAAAGTCAATGGGGAAAGGGCGGTTCGAGGACCCTGACCCTTCCCGAAGGGGAAGGGGCGTCACAGCCGGGGGCAAGACGCGGGCGCCGGCCGTGAACATACGGTGCAGGAAGGCCCCGGTTCAGCGGGGGTGCCGACCGGGCCCGTCGGGTGAGGAGCCCCGCTCAGTCCACCTGCAGGCCGTAGGGCATGACGGCCAGGACGGCGCCGGAGCGGGGCAGGATGAACCGGCCGAGGAACTTCAGCTCCCGGGAGAGAACCGAGGCGTCGTTGCCGGCGAAGGACATGTCCGAGACCGACTCGGCGAGACGGTCCCAGAAGTCCTTGGGCGGGGGGAAGGTCACCAGGTTGGGACGCTTCTCCGAGAAGACCTTCGCTTCCCGGAGGGCGATCTCCACCGCCTTGTCCATGCCGCCCAACTCGTCCACCAGGCCGAGGGCCTGGGCGTCCCGGCCCGTCCAGACACGGCCCTGGGCAACCTTGTCCAGGTCCGCGACGGATTTCTTCCGGCACTGGGCCATCTTGGCCACGAAGCGGTCGTAAGCCCCGCGAACCTCCTGGTGGAAGCGCTCCCGCTCCGCGTCGGTCATGGGGCGGTAGGGGTTCATGGCGTCGGCCCACTCCCCCTTCTTGAGGGTCTCGAAGTGGATCCCCAGCTTCTCGTTGAAGAGCTGGGAAAGGTTGAAGAGGGCGGCCACCACGCCGATGGACCCGGTGACGGTCCCCGGCCCCGCCACGATCCGCCGGCAGGCGGAGGAGACGTAGTAGCCCCCCGACGCCGCGTAGTCGGACATGGAGGCGACGACGGGCTTCACCTTGTCGGTGATGGCGATCTCCCGCCACATCAGGTCGGAGGCGAGGACGTCGCCGCCGGGGCTGTCCACCCGCACCACGACGGCCTTCACCTCGGGGTTTTCCCGGGCCTGCCGGAGGGCGGACAGGACCCGCTGGGTCCCGGTCACCCGGCCGAAGATGGGGCTGTAACCGTCCTTGCCCTGCCCGATGAAGTCGTCGATGTGGACCACGGCCACAATGGGGCCCGTCTCCACGCCCGCCGCCTGCCAGCTGACCCGGCGGTAGTGCTGGACCCCGACGGTCTGGAGGCGCTTCTTCCCGTTCACGGTTCGTCCCCCGCCCACCTTGGCGAGGACCATCGCCTCCACCTCGTCGTCGTACTGGATGCCGTCGGCGAAGCCGCCCTCAACGGCCTCCCGGGGGTTGAACAGGCCCTGCTCCAGGAGGGCGCGCACCTTCTCGGGGGTCATCTTCGGCCGGCGGGAGGAGACCATCTGGACGAAGTTCTCGTAGGTCTGGTCGAGGACGGCCTGCATCTCCTCCTTCTGGTACTCGCTCATGGTGGTGCGGTCCAGCATGTCCCCCGCGGACTTGTACTCGCCGAACCGGGCGACTTCGGGCTGCACGCCGATCTTGCCGAACATGTCCTTGATGAACATGGCGCCGGCCGTAAAGCCGTTGAACTCGCACCCGGCCTCCGGGCAGAAGTAGATGCTGTCGGCGGGGAGGGCGCAGGCGTATTCCCGCTCGTTCGCGGCCTGGATGGTGGCCACCACCAGTTTCCCCCGCCCCTTGAAGTTCTCGATCGCCTTCTGGAGCTCGGTCACCTTGGCCCACCCCAGCTCGGGGCGGTTGATCTTCAGCCAGACGCCGGCGACCCGCTTGTCGGAGCGGGCCTTGTCGAGGCTCGCCAGGATGTCCTGGAACGTCAGGGGCCGACCCTCGAAAAGCCCCGCGAACAGGCTCGGTTCGACATGATCGGGGATCTCGCCCGAGAGGTTGATCACCAGCACCGAGCGGTCGGGGACGGCGGGCTCGACGTCCAGGAGCATGCTGACCAGGGTGAAGAACACGATGCCGGCCCCCACCAGCAGCAGAACCCCGAACACGAGCAGAACGATCCAGCCTTTCTTCATGTCGAGCTTTCCTCCAGGGCGATCGAACCCCCTTTTACGGGGTTTCCGATAAAAAGATTCACCGGGGGGCGCCGGGGATTCCCGACAGGGTGGACCGGGGAAAGTAAAAACCCAGGATGGCTTTCCAGTCGTACCCCTTCCGGGCCATGGCCGCGGCCCCCGCCACGCACAGGCCGGCCCCGTGCCCGAAGCCCCGGCCGTCGAAGCGCAGGAGGCCGCCGCGGCGCTTCACCGTGAACCGGCTGCTCCGGAAGAGGTTCCAGCCGAAGCGCCGGCCGATCTCGATGCGGAATTTCTCCGCGGGCAGCACGAGCTTGTGCTCCCCTCCCTCCAAGGCCACCCGGTAGCCGCCGGACGCGTCGATGGTCACCGCGACCGCCGCGAGGCCCTCGACCCCGAAAACGGCCTGCACCATCTTCCGAAAGCGCTCGAAGGGCATCTCGGCGTGCCAGGCGAAATCGGCGCTCCCGCGGCACCACGGGCAGGCGACGGGCTTCCCCTCCCCGCCGGGGCCCGCCTCCGGCCACACCCAGGACGGGGGAAGGCACTCGCCGCCGCAGCAGGAGGAAAACACCGGGGACTCCCCCGCGCCCGGGACCAGGGTGAAACGGGCGCCGAACTCCGCCGCCTCCCGGACGTTCGGCGGGAGCTTCTCCTCCCCCGCATAGTACATGCAGTGGGTCGCGTCGCAGAAGTCGAAACCCTCCGGGCCGTGGGGCGACCGGCGGGACCGCACGTAGGACGCCGCGGTGACGGCCAGGCTCCGCAGCGCGTCAGGGGGCGCGGCCCCGTGGGTCTCCGCCCGGATCACGCCCGCGAGGTAAGCGCTCAGCGGGCGCTCCACCACCGCCTGAAGGTAAGGCCCCGCCGTGGACGGGAAGATGCGGACCCGGCCGCGGAAGGCCCGCCGGAAACCGTTGTCGAGGGAAAGTTCGACGGCGCCCTCCCCCGGGTCGAAGACGACGTCCGGAACGGGCCCGGCAGGGGTTCCCCGGGGGGCGTGAAAGCGAACGCCACCCGGGTCGAGGTCGAGAACGAGGGCGCCGGGAACGCCCTGCCGCGTCCGGGCCGCGGCGCGGGCGGCCTCGGGCGTGATCCGGCAGGACCCGGACGGCCGCGCGGTGATGCGCACCGGTCGCATGAGGCCCAGGACGCCCACGCGGACCGTCGGCTCCGCCGCGGCGGCCCCCGGCGCCGCCAGCAGCGCCAGGAGCACCGGGGCGAAAACGGCGGTCCCCCTCATGATTTGGCGTAGTCCAGGCCGGTCTTTCGCCGGACCTTCTGCAGGGTCTTCCGCGCCACGTACCGGGCCTTCTCGGCGCCCATGGCAAGAGTCCGCTCCACGCCCTGCCGGTCGCGGGCAATCTCGCGCCGGCGCTCCCGGTAGGGCCGGAAGCAGGCGTTGATCTTCTCCGCCAGCATCTCCTTGGCCACGGCGTACCCCATGCCGCCTTGGCGGTACCGGTCGGCGAGGTCTGTCTTCTCCCACGGCGTCGCAAAGAGGGAGTAGAGCTTGAATACGTTGCACTTGTCCGGGTCCTTCGGCGCTTCCACGGGGGTGCAGTCGGTGACGATGCTCATGACCTTCTTGCGGATCGACGCCTCCTCGTCGAAGATCTCCAGGGTGTTCCGGTACGACTTGCTCATCTTCTGCCCGTCGAGCCCCGGGACCACCGCGACGTCGGGGTCGATGAGGGGATCGGGCAGGACGAAGGTGTCGCCGTAGACGTGGTTGAAGCGCTCGGCGATGTCCCGGGCCACCTCGATGTGCTGCTTCTGGTCCTTGCCCACGGGGACCGTGTGGGCCTGGTAGAGAAGGATGTCGGCCGCCATGAGGACGGGGTAGGCGAAAAGCCCGTGGTTGGGGACGATGCCGTGGGCCACCTTGTCCTTGTAGGAGTGGCAGCGCTCCAGGAGGCCCATGGAGGTGGAGCAGGAAAGCACCCAGGTCAGTTCCGTCACCTCGGGGACGTCCCCCTGGACCCAGAAGGTGCACTGGTCGGGGTCGAGGCCGAGGGCGATGAAATCCATGGCCGCCTCGAGGGTCCCCTGGCGGAGCAGCTTCCCCTCGGTGACGGTGGTGAGGGCGTGGTAGTTCACGATGAAGCAGAAGAGATCACTGGAGTCCTGGAACTCGATCATGGGCTTCATCATGGCGAAGTAGTTCCCCAGGTGCAGCCCGCCCGTGGGCTGGATCCCCGACAGTACCCGTTTTTTCCCGGCAGTCTCGGTCATGGTGTCCTCCTTCCCGGCGATCCGGAAACTTAGCACAATGCCCCGTCCCTGTCAAACCGCCGGAAAACAGGGGTGGCGCACGAGCCCGTCCCTGGTGTAGAATTTGAGGATCCTCCGGCGGCCCGATGGTCGGCCTCCAACGCGACCCTCGGGGTCGGGATCGGGATCGGCGGCGATTTGGGTCGGCGGGGGGAGGGATTGCGATTGCGATACCGATTGCGATACCGATTCCGATACCGGGGGGAGAGAAGGGGAGCATGAAAGGGGTCCTGGACAAACTCGAGTCCTTTTTCCGGGCGGCGTTCGAACACGATTTCGCCGGGCGGGGGAGCGCCTGGGAACCCCTCGACATTGTCCGGCAGATCCGCCGCCAGATCGAGAAGAACCGCCGGGTCTTCGTCGATGACAAGGTCTACGTCGCCCACCGGATGGTGATCCACCTCCACGCCCCCCGTCCCGAGATCGCCGAGGAGTACGAGGCCCTCTTCAACAACGCCGATTTCCGGAAGCACATCGAGGAGTACATCAAGGACCGGGGGTACCAGTTTCTCGACCGGTTGCGGGTGACGGTCCGCTGCCACGACCGGAAGTCGCCCCAGTTCGGCCGTTCCCCCTGCTGGGTGGAGTTCTCCTGGCCCCAGCCGGGCGAGGACCCCGGCGAGGTCACCGTGATGATGAGCCCCCACGACCGCGAGCGGATCCTCTCGGTCATCCCGCCGCGCTCCGAGGTCTCCGAGGACGCCTGGCTCGAGGTCCTGGAGGGGACCGCCTACCAGTCGCCCCTGCGCATCTTCCGCCAGGAGTTCAATCTCGGCCGGATGCAGCAGGTGCTCAACCACCGGACGGGCGAGACGGTCCGGGTCAACCACATGGCCTTCGCCCGCCCCGCCTCCGAGTCGGACCCCAACTTCTGGGTCTCCCGCCGGCACGCCCGCATCACCTGGCGCGACGGGGCCTTCCGCCTGTCGGACACCGGCAGCCGCAACGGCACCTGGGTCCAGCGGGGGGAGAAGCTCCTCCCCGTGGCCCGGAACACCCCCGAGGGCGAGGCCGTCCCCCTGAAGGCGGACGACATCCTCGTCCTGGGCAAGGTCCGGGTCCGCTTCCGCACCACGCCGCCTCCCCAGCACGACGCCACCATCCGCGTCAACCCCGTCCGCTGACCCCGGCCCCGCAACGCGTCCATCCTGTTTTCAACCACTAATTGCACTAATATTCACTAATATTGATGCGGTCGCAATAAGTGGCGAAAGGGATATTTCTCGCGAATAACGCCAATATGCGCGAACATATAACACGATAATTTCTAGTGATTATTGATTTCCGATTCGCGTTCATTCGCGTGATTCGCGGGGAAATATGACGTTATGCGGGGATATCATTCTTTGCGTTCCATGTGTTCTTTGTGGTTGACCTGTCTTTTCCATGGATTTCAGTCTGAGTGTCGATGAGTGAACTTCGTGATTCAGTGCAGGCGGCGAGGCTGACGGTCCGGAAGAAGACGTCCGATGCCCCAGCGGCACTCACGGCAGGCGCCCGCCGGGCGCGGGAGGCCGCCGCCTTGAAAAAACCGCTGACGGGAAGGGCGGGAGCGGGATACAATAGGAGGTAGTGACCCCCTTGGAGGTGTGAAATGGTTCGCACGGCGTGGCTGGCGTTCGCGACCCTCTTGTTGACGAGCCTGATTTTCGGATGGGCGGCAGCCTCGATCCCTGCCGGCCAGCGCCAGGCGCTCATCGACCTCTACAACGCCACCGGCGGGGACGGCTGGACCGCCAACTCGGGGTGGAAGACCCCGCCGCTGCACACCGACGGCTTCGCCCTCCCGGGCACCGAGGGCGGCTGGTTCGGCGTCACGGTGGGAGACGACGTCGTCACCGTGGTGGAGTTCATGGGCAACAACCTGTCGGGGACCCTGCCCGCGTCCATCGGCAACCTCACCTCCCTGGAAGTGCTCTCCCTCAACGACAACCTCCTCACCGGCCCGCTCCCGCCCACCCTCGGCAACCTGGCCGCCCTCCGGGAGCTGGCCCTCAACGGCAACGCGTTCTCGGGCGCTCTCCCGGCCTCACTGGGGAACCTTTCCCTGCTCCGGTCCCTCTGGCTGGAGTCCAACCAGTTCACGGGGAACCTCCCCCCGGAACTGGGGAATTGCGCGAGCCTGACCGGGCTGGCGATGGAGCACAACCAGTTCACCGGGACGATCCCCGACACCTACGCCGGCCTGATGAACCTGCAGATCTTCAAAGGTTCCTACAACCAGCTCTCCGGTTCCATCCCCCGCTGGCTGGGGAGCCTGGCCGACCTCCGGACCCTCGGGTTGAACTTCAACGCCTTCACCGGGCCCATCCCGGCCGAGCTGGGGGCGCTGGCCGAGCTGGAACTTTTGGAACTCCAGGGCAACCAGCTCTCGGGGGCGATCCCCCCGGAACTGGGAAGCCTGACCAGCCTCCAGGTCCTGGACCTGAGCGAGAACCGCCTGACGGGGGCCCTCCCCGCCGCCCTGGGCGCCCTGGGGGCCCTGGAGACGCTCCAGCTCCACCAGAACCGGCTGGGCGGGCCCCTCCCGCCGGAGCTGGGCAGCCTGGCCTCGCTGCGCATCCTCACGCTGTACGAGAACGAGCTGACGGGGCCCATCCCGTCCACGTTCCAGAACCTGGCGCAGCTGCAGGTCCTCGCCCTGGCCAACAACCGGCTGACGGGCTTCCTCCCGTCCTGGCTGGGAAACCTGACCGGGCTCGAGTCCCTCTACCTGGACGTCAACCTGCTCTCCGGGGCCCTCCCCCCCGAACTCGGCAACCTGGTGAACCTCCACGAGCTGGTCCTGACGGACAACCAGCTCACCGGGGAGATCCCCGCCACGCTGGGAAACCTGGCCCACCTGGAAACCCTGTCCCTGAACGTCAACCGGCTGTCCGGGACCCTTCCCCCGCAACTGGGGGATCTTCACGAGCTGCGGGCCCTGGCCCTCGGCGACAACCGGCTGACGGGGCCCCTGCCCGCCGAGCTGGGCAACCTGTCGAAGCTGGAACACCTCGACGCGGAGTTCAACCAGCTGTCCGGCCCGCTCCCGGAAAGCCTGGGGAACCTGTCCCACCTGCAGACCCTGACGCTGGCCGACAACGCTTTGAGCGGACCGTTGCCGGAAGGGCTCGGGGACCTGGCGAACCTGACGATCCTGTCCCTCCGGGGCAACGCCCTGGCCGGTGAGATCCCGGCCGCCCTCACCGGCCTGTCGAAGCTGGAAACGTCCGATGACGGACGTCTCGACTACAACGCGCTCACGGCGTCGGACCCGGCTGTCCGGGCGTTCTTGGACCTGAAGTTCGGGGCGGGCTGGTCGGTGACCCAGACGGTGACGCCGGGGGCCTTCCAGGCGGAGGCGACAGCGGCGGGGGGCGCGGTGCTGGCGTGGACGCCCATCGCCTTCCAGGAGGAGACGGGAGGGTACGAGATCTGGCGCCTGGAAACGACGAAGGCCCCGTCGGGCGCCGGGCTCGAGACGTGGGTGCTGGAGGCCGCGACGTCCGACAAGGCGGTGTCGAGCCTGCCGGTGGCCCTGAAGCGGAACCAGGCGAACCGGTTCCGGATCCGGACCGTCACGGAGGCGCACCCGGGGAACACGAGCCCCGTCGGCAGCGAGTACTCCACGGAACTGGTGGTGAACCCGCCCCAGACGACGGCGGTGGGCGTGGAGTGCTACGCGGACGCGTCGAAGACGGGGGCGGTGTACCCGGGGAGCGCCTCCCAGGTGCTGCCGGCGTCGGCGCTCACGCTGCGCGTCGCCCCGGACGCCTTCCCGGCGGCCTCGCCGGCGGACCCGATGCTGGTCAGGGTGAACCTGCCGGCAAAGTCCCTGCTGAGCCAGACGCTGGCGACGGGGACCCTGGCGACGGCGTCGCCGGTCCCCGCGGGGGACGAGCGGGTGCTGGACCTGGCCGTGGCGGAGTACGCCCTGGGCACCGGCGGAAGGCCCGAGCCCGTGGCCGGGGCGGCCCTGGCCGGGATCGGCCCCCAGGCGGCGCAGCTGCTGCGCTACGTGGCGGGCGAAAACTACTTCCTGATCCGGTTCAACGAGAGCACCGCGGCTTGGACGCCCCGGAACGGGGGCGTGTTCCTGGGCGTGACGCTGGGGGTCGGCGGCGGCGTGTGGCCGGCGACGGGGGCGACCAACTGGGGGCCCGGGGGCGTCGGGGCCCAGGCGGCGACGCTGCTGTGCGCCGACCTCCGGGGCTTCGTCTTCGACCTCGCCCACCCGGGCTTCATCGTGTCGGTGCTGACCCAGCACCAGTCGGGGGGGGCGCCGGGACCGGCGCCGGTGGGCCCGGACCCCCACGTGGGGCTGTTCGAGAAGAGCGGGGAGGGGAGCGGGGCGCAGTCGGTGTACAGCCTCGGGGGCTCGCTGAAGGACACCGTGCTGGCGGACGTGGACCGGGATGGCCGCGAGGACCTGGTGGCCGTGGCGGAAGGAGACAACGCGGTGTACTGGAGCCTGGGGCAGCCGGACGGCGGCTTCGCGGGGCTGCAGGTGCGCGGCCTGTCGGGCGACGCGCCGGCGGCGGTGGCGGCCTCGGACGTGACGGGGGACGGGAAACCGGACCTCCTGGTGGGGGAGGAATCGGGGGTCCTGGCGGTTTACCCCTGGGAAAGCGTGTTCGACACGTGGAAGAAGCCGCAGCCGGCGGCGGCGAGGGCGTGGCGGAGGGTGAAGATCGACACGGCGCCCACCGTGCTGACCACGGCGGACGTGGACGGGGACGGCCACAAGGACAGCGTGTCGGTGAGCGCCTCCGGGTCCGCCCTGGAGGTGGTGCGGGGCGACGCCTTCTCGGAGGCGCAGGTCTACGCCACGCTGGCAGGCCCGGAGGCGCTGGCGGTGGGGGACTTCAACGCCGACGGGAAACCGGACCTGGCCGCCGCGTGCCGCGCCGGCGGCGGGGTGTCGGTGTTCTGGAACGACGGGTCGGGCGCCTTCACCCGGGCAGACCTGACGGGCCTGGGTGCGGAACCGTCGGACGTGGACGCGGGGGACCTGAACCGGGACGGCCGGGACGACCTGGCGGTGGCGGTGAAGGGGACGAAGCAGTTGGTGGCCGTCCGGGCACTGGAGGGGAACGTGTTCGACACGGCGGGCGCGCAGCGGGTCGACCTGCCGCACACCCCCTCCTCGGTGCGGCTGGGGAACTTCGACGGTCTCAACGGCCCGGACGCCCTGGTGGGGTACACCGACGACCCCACGCTGTCGCTGTACGTGACGGACGTCGCGGGGCACCTGGGTTTTTCCAGGGCGATGACGGAGATGGTGGGGGGGATCCTGACGGACGCCTCGGGAAACGCGCGGAACGTGGGGGTGACCACGCTGGTGACCCTCGGCGGGGGGACCCAGGCCGGGGGGGTGTACGGGAAGGACGGGCTGGTGCAGACCCTGCCGCAGGGGACGAACGGGGCGTACTACCCCCGGAGCTCCTGGACCTCCTTTTCGGTGGTGAACACGGGGTCACAGCCGGCGCAGGTGCTCTTCGAACTCCTGGAGGACGGCCACGCCCAGGCGCTGTCGGCCGGGCTGCTGACACTGGGGGCGAAGGGGCAGTCGGCGATGTACCTGCGGGACGCGGTGGGCGCCGGGGCGGACCAGCCGGGGCGGTGGGTGCGCTCCTTCGCCACCACGCCCAGCGTGCAGGGGTTCTACCTGGGCACGGCGCCGGCTGGGGACGACATGGACGGGGTCAAGACGCCGGGGCCCTGGGACGTCCTGACGGAGCTGGCCTTCCCGGTGGTGCGAGCGGGATCCGGTTACACCCGGCTGACGCTGGTGAACCCGGGGCGGGACGCGGCCTCGGTGGTCCTGAACCGCCACGGGGCCGACGGGACCGTGGTGCAGACGGTCCGCCGGACCCTCGCCGGCTGGGGACGGCTGGACGAGGGGGCCGCGGCGCTGTTCCCGGGGATCGGCGAGGGGGACTGGGTGCGGGTGACCTCGGACCGGGGCCTGTCGGGGTCGTCGACGTTCGGGACGAACGGATCCAACGCGGCGGCGCTGGAGGCCCTTCCCGGGAACGTGAAAGCCGGGACGCTCTACAGCCCGCACGTGGCCTGCGGGGACTTCGGCGTCGGGTACTTCACGGAACTGACGCTGGTGTGCACGGGGGCGGAGGAAGCCTGGCCGGACGTGATTCTCCACGACGACGCGGGGACCGAGCTGAAGCGGGTGCCGGTGAACGTGGCGGCGCGGGGGAAGGCCCGGCTGGACGTGGCGGCGCTGATGGGCCTGACGGGGCCGACCACGGGATACCTCGAGATCGACCCCAAGGGAGTCGCGGGGCTGACGGGGTGCGTGACCTTCGGGGAGTCGGGGCCCGCGGGGCGCTTCGTGACGTGCCTGCCCCTCCAGGGCCTGGGGCACTCGACCTACCTGCTGGGCCACATCGCCAACGGTTCGGTGGGGGGGTGGAGCTTCTACACCGGGGTGGCGGTGCTGGAGCCCGACAGCCGGGCGCGGACCCGCCTGACGGTGAAGGCGGTGGGCCCGGACGGCGTGACGCTGGCGAGCCGCGAACTGATGCTGGAAAAGCCGTCGGAGGCGTGCCCGGAGTGCCGGCAGCGGGGGATTTTCCTGCTGGGCAACCTGATGCCCGAGCTGCCGGGGATGTTCGGGGGCTACCTCCTGCTGGAACCGGAGACGGTGAGCCGCGGTCTGCTGGTTTTCGAACTTTTCGGGGACTACGGCGGTCGCTTCCTGAGCGCCGTTCCCGCCATCGCGCTGGACTGAGCGGCCCTCGGGGCCGGCGGCAGGCAGAAGGCCCTTGTGGGAAGGGGACCCCCGTGATATCATCCAGGGGTGACGACATCGCAGAAGAACCATGAGGGCCTGCGCGCCCGTCCCCGGCGGCTTGAGGCGCGCTGACCCCAACCAATCGGAAACCGGGAGGACACCATGATCGTCGAGCTGGGACTTGCCCTGGGTTCGCTCCTTCACCGCGGGGACCTCGAGGACCTCTTCGACCTGGAACGCCTGTTCGACCGCATCGGGGCCGAGATCCTTCTGCCCATCATCCTGGTCGGGCTGGCGTTTGCGGTCTTCATCATCGCCTGCTGATGGAAGCTGTTCACCAAGGCGGGGAAGCCCGGCTGGGCCGCCATCGTGCCCATCTACAACTTCATCGTGATCCTGGAGATCATCGGTCGCCCGCTCTGGTGGATCCTCCTCATGCTCATCCCCTGCGTCAGCCTCGTCGTGTTCGTCATCATCACCATCGACCTGGCGAAGGCCTACGGTCAGGGCGGCGGGTTCGCCGTCGGGCTGCTCCTGCTCCCCATCGTCTTCCTCCCCATCCTGGCATTCGGGAGTTCCCGCTACGCCGGCCCGGTGGCGGCGCCCGGGTACCAGCCCTACAGCCCGTACCCGCCGTACGGCCAATACCCGCCCCCGGGCGGCTATCCCCCCGCCGGGGGCTACCCTCCCCCCGGCGGTTATCCTCCCCCCGGGGGCTACCCTCCGCCGGGCGGCTATCCCCCCCCGGGCGGCTATCCCCCTCAAGGCGGGCAATACCCCCAGGGGCCCTACGGCGCCCCCCCGCAGGGACCCTACGGCGGGCAGTACCCCCAGGGCCCTTACGGCGCCCCTCCCCAGGTCCCGTATGGCGGGCAATATCCCCAGGGCGGCCCCTACGCCCCCCCGCAGCCGGGCCCCCAAGGCGGGCAGCAGGGGGGTCAGCAGCAGGGCCAGGGTCAGCAGGGACAGGGCCGGCAGGGACACGGACCCCACGGCGGCCAAGGCGGGCCTCACGGCCAGGGCGGCCGCTGAAAACCGCGTTTCGGGCCCCGGCCTGCCTTCGGGCGACGGGGCCGGGTGCGGTCAGTGGAAAAGGGGAACCGGGGTCTGATCGCCCAGCAGTTTTTGGAGGTGTTCCCGTCGTTCCCCCAGCCAGCGGTCGAATTCCGCGCGCTGGCTCTCGTCCATGGCGTTGCGGATTCGCTGGACGGCGCCCAGGGCGACCAGGAGGATCTGCGGCATCCGGTCCCGCAACAACTCGATGAGGTCGGCCCGGGCGGCGTTCACCGCCAGGAAGACCTCCTCCTCCTGCCGGGGGCTCAGGCCGAAATCGTCCCCCAGTCGCTGCGCCACCACGCGAGCGACCGTGTCCGGCTGCCGGAACGCCTGCTGGTCCTGCTTCCGCTTGTAGATGTACATGCCGGCGGCGCCGGAGACCAGGCCCAGGAGGAACACCCCGATCACCGCCAGGCGGTATTTCCAGAGGCCCCGCATCACTTCCCTCCCTGCGCCGGCGCCTGGGGCGGCAGCCCGAAGAGCACGTCGGAGATGATCTGTTCCTCCACGGTCCGAAGGGTCTGCCGGGACGGGCCCCGGGTCGGGGAGGCCCCCGCGCCCGTCCACATCTCCAGTCCGGCCCAGGCCGTGAGGGCGAAGGCCAGGGCGAAGGTGGCGGGGAGCAGCCGGAGGGCGAAGGCCCCCGCGGGGTGGAAGGCGGGGTCGTCATCGGGCCGGGCCTGCCGGCGGGCGATGCCGTCACGGATCCGGGACAGGACCCAGGGGGCGAAGGGCGGCGCCTCGTCCCCGGGAAGGGCGGCCGATTCCAGCAGGTCCCGGATCCGGGCGGCTTCCGCCGAGGGTCCCGGGCCACTTGCCTGGGGTCGTTTTTTCCTGAACATCCTCCACCTCCTCTTCGCGCTCAGCCTTTCCGGGTTTCCGGAAGGATCAGCTTCCGCAGTTTCCGCCGGGCCCGGAAGGCCCGGATCTTCACGTTGGCCGAGGACCAGCCGGTGAGGGCCGCGATGTCCCTCACCGAGCGTTCCTCGAGGATCATCAGGGTGAGGACCAGCCGCTCGGCGGCGGAGAGCCTTTCCAGGAGCGCCCGGGCGGCCTCGCACTCCTCGCGCCGCCGCTGGCGCTCCTCGGGGTTGTCGCCCTCGGGCTCCGGCCGGTTCTCCAGCCGGAAGGACTGCTCCTCCCCCAGCTGGGAAACCGGTTCCTCCGGGTGCCGCCGCCGGGAACGGAGCCGGTCGTAGCAGGCGTTCACCGTGATCCGGGACAGCCAGTGGTCCAGGGGCATCTCGCCACGGTACGTCCGCATCAGGATTTCACGAAAACGTCCTGCACGATGTCCTCCACGTCGGGCCGGTTGCCGAAGAAGCGCCCGGCCAGCCTCGCCACCCGGCCGTGGTGGGCTTCCACGAAGCGCTCGAAGGCGCTTTCGTCGCCCCCGCAAATGGCGGCGGCGAGTTGCCGGTCGGCCGACGCGTCCACTGGCGCGTTCGACCCCGGCAACCCGCCGCCGGCAAGGGATCCCGCTCCCGGGGGCCCCAACAGGCCGCCTCCTTCCCCGTCACCAGGCCGCCTGCGGGAAGACCCCCGCCAGGGCCTCGAGGAGCTTTTCCACGGCGGTCCGCACGCGATCGACGATCCCGCGGAGCTTGTCCTTCTGCTCGGGGGTCAGGATCGCGCAAACCTCGGCGTAAATGTCGGCCCGTTCCAGGTTGAAGGCGACGTCCACCTCGTAGACCGTCGTGGACGCGGCCAGGATGGCGCCCGTGTCCACCGCCGGCTTCCGGATGGCCGCCAGGAGGGACTTCCGCGCCGCGATCTCCTGGTTGAGCTGGGTGCACACCAGCGGCTTGTGCCGGTCGATGACGGCCTGGAGCTGCGCCCGCTGGTCCTCGGTCAGCCCCAGTTTCGCGGCGGCCAGGTCCCTCAGCGCGTCCAGCACCGGGTGGGGCCCGGAATTCGAACCGCAGGACCCGGCGGCCTGGGTGACCCACCCCTGGACGAGGTCGGTGAGGCCCTGCAACTCGGCCCGCTGGCCCTCGGTGAGGATGGGGTGGATCTCGGCGAAGAGCGCCGCCCGGAGGAGGTTGAGCTGGAGGTCGGCGGCCGCGACACCGACCGTGGCCATCCGGACGGCGATCGGGTTGGGGGTGCACTGGTGGACGGCCTGGTTGAGCAGGGTCCGGGCCGCGAACTCCTCGACGGCCACCACCTGGAGTTCGGCGGCGTGGGAGCGGAAGACCTCCAGGATCTGCTGGATCTGCTCGGGGGTGAGGTCCAGCCGGCCGAGGAATTCCTGCATCCACTGGACCGGCGACTTCACGAGCACCGGGTTCAGTTCGGGCACGGCAACCGGGGGCGGGGCGGCGGCGGGCGCGAACGAGGAGACGGCCGACAGGAGGGCCGCGAGGCAGAGAGTGACGAGGAGCCGGGGGTTCGAATTCAGGTTTCGGGTTTGCATGAGCGTTCTCCTTTTCCGGACGTTTCGGAGGTCGAGGCGCCTTCTGAACCATCCGACCCTACAGACGACCGGTCCGGCGGGATGGTTACACGGTCATTCTATCCGAAGGGGAGCCGGACGAAAAGAGTGACGGGCGGTTTCGGGGTGGTCCTTCCGACAAACCGCGGATAAATGGATCATCCGGACGCTCGCGAAAAGCATTTTAGCCCGTCATAACGCTCGCAAAGGCGCCAGGCCGCAAAGCCTCGCAAAGGGTCAGGAAAGGAATTTCGCGTCGCCCGCGACCTTCGCCAGGATTTCGTACCGGGAATCCGGTAATCCGCCGGCCGCGACCACCCGAAGCCAATTGGTCAAGAAGGATGACCCCGCAAAAAGTCGCGAAAGGGAGATTTCCCGCGAATACCACGAATAGACGCGAATTCACAACACGAATAATATCAATTGATTGTTGTTTTCTGATTCGCGTTCGTTCGCGGGATTCGCGGGCTAAATCGACTTTTTGCGGTTGCATCATAGATAATCAAAACGCTTTTACCC